>JAOULV010000102.1 GCA_029881835.1 Rhodospirillaceae bacterium | reverse complement strand
CACTGCCGGACTGGGGTTTGGTGATAAAGACATAAAACAAATTGTCGATGAAACCATTGGCATTATAGAAGATAAAACTTTATCCCGGTTTTTTAACGGGGGCGCAATTACCGAGGCACCAATAATTGGCAGAGTCCACAACCATATAATATCCGGGCGCATTGACAGGCTTGTCATTAATGATGATGAAGTCATGATTGTTGATTTCAAAACAAACCGCATGGCCCCACAAAAGCCCCAAGACATTCACCCTACCTATGTGCGCCAGATGGCCATATATAAAACCCTGATATCCGAGATCTTTCCCGGACGGCGGATTCGGGCATTTTTATTGTGGACCACAAGCGCCACGGCCATGGAAATACCCGCCCAACAGCTTGATAATTTTGATTTAAGCCAAAGCGTTTGACCCGGTTGCCTAACATGATAGATTTATAAAAATGACCAGCTGGCCAATCGGCCGGCCCCTTGCACAACAATTATCCAGTAGGGAAAAAACAATGAAAAATATCACTGATAGCTCTTTTGACGCCGATGTCATCAATTCATCGACCCCGGTGTTGATTGATTTTTGGGCCGAATGGTGTGGCCCATGCAAACAAATCGCCCCTGCCCTGGAAGAAATTGCCGGCGAAATGAAGGGTGAGGTCGAAATAGTCAAAATAAACATCGATGAAAACCCCATGACCCCTTCAAAATATGGGGTTCGCGGTATCCCCACCTTGATGATTTTCAAAGATGGTCAACCGGCCAGCGTAAAAATAGGTGCCATGCCTAAAAGCAAGCTGGTGGAATGGATAAAAAGCGCAATCTAAGGCCCCCCAGAACCCCCCTGTTTTTAGGCTTATTCAGCCAAAATTCAGCCAATATTATATATAGGTGTTAAGCGCCCTGAGCTTGCGAGGGGTTGTGAGGGTTTGCGAGTTTTTTCGTTGAAAATACTGGCGGTGATAATCATGTGTAATGCACAAAAGGGCTAATAAATTGGGCTGTTTTTATAGCCTAATTTTTTGAAAATTACGAACAAGAGGCAAGCATGGCAAAAAACAATGCAAAAAACAATTTTATCGCAAAAATCACCACCCTATTTAGTGCGGCTATTTTAACCGGCGGGTTATTTCTTTCAGTCCCGACCCCGGTTGGCGCCAATGAGCAAACCCCTATTCGCATTGGCCTCGACGCCGATATGTCTTCGGCCTCGGCTGAATCGGGCGAGGCAATTCGCCGCGGAATGGTTGTTGCGGTTGATGAAATAAACGAAAAAGGCGGCATAAACGGGCGTAAATTGGAAATTGTGGTTCGCGACCATCGCGGCAACCCGGCGCGCGGAATTGACAATATAAATGAATTTTCCGCCGATAAATCCATTGTTGCGGTCATGGGCGGGCTTCATACCCCGGTGGCGATGGCCGAATTAGAAGCCATACACAAAAATGACATGCTTTATTTGGTGCCGTGGGCAGCCGGAACCATGGTTGTTGATAACGGCTTTAGCCCAAACAATGTTTTCAGGGTTTCGGTACGTGACCAATACGCCGGCAGGTTCCTAACCAAAATGGCAGCCAGCAAAGGTTATAAAAAACTTGGCCTATTGTTGGAACAAACCGGATGGGGACGATCCAATGAAAAAGCCATATCTGAAGCGGCGCGAGAAATTGGTGT
Source organism: Rhodospirillaceae bacterium (assembly GCA_029881835.1). Classification (GTDB taxonomy): domain Bacteria; phylum Pseudomonadota; class Alphaproteobacteria; order Rhodospirillales; family Magnetovibrionaceae; genus DAOVVL01. Next base: position 3,954 of record JAOULV010000102.1, on the reverse strand, counting down.
GGAAATTTCCGGAGTTGAATGGATAAGCTGGGGCGCAAAAAACGCCGAGGCCCAAATTGGTAATTTAGCCAAAAAAGGTGCAGATGTAATAATGCTGGTCGCCAATGCAAACGAAGGCGCGGTTGTGCTGGCGGGTGTTGCAAATATGGACAAAACAAACCGCCTGGCAATTATTTCGCACTGGGGCATCACCGGGGGAAGGTTTACCGAATTAGTTGGAAGCGACATAGACAAGGTAAACCTTAGTTTTTTACAAACCTATTCATTTGTCGTTCCCACACGGCCCGAAAAAGAAAAAGATTTTTTTGCCCGCTATCAAAAACTTTTTCCTGAAATAACAAAGGCAGAACAAATATTATCACCCGTGGGAACGGCGCATGCCTATGATTTAGTTCATCTGCTAAACCAGGCAATAATAAATGCGGGTTCGCTGGAAACCGCAAAAATTCGCGTGGCGCTTGAAAACATTAAACAGTATGACGGTCTGGTAAAAACATATAACCCACCGTTCACCAGCAACCGCCACGATGCGCTTGACGAAAGCAGCTTCACCTTGGCAAAGTTTCTTAACGATGGATCAATAGTTCCGACTGCAGATTAGGCCGCATGGAAAAACCGCAAACACACAGCATTCCAAAATCCGCCACTGCGCGCGATTTGGTTATCAAGCTTGTTCCGCTTTCTATTATTATATTGTTGCTGGTCGGCATTATTATGGAAACCGTTACCCGGCAACAATTGGAATCCGACGCACGATCGCATATTGATTCTGCGGCAAAGCGCTTGGCAGCAACGCTTGAAACCAGGTTTGCTATTTTAGAAGAATCCCTAGTGGGGATTGCCAATAATGAAATTATAGTCAATTCCCTTATTGATACTTCGTCACGTGTAAATCTTGCATTATTTTTTAATTCGCTGCGCGCGCCGGTAAAGGGTGATTCATACATTTCCCTTACTGATTATAAAGGCCGCTTGCTTGCCACAACTTCACCATACAAAAGCAGTTTTGTTAATTCTTGGTGGTTGAAAAATGTACTTGGCGGTGAACGTATAAAAATTTTTACAACCACCAGAATGGTTATAGCCATTCCGGTTTTTTATAATGGCCTACCCGAAGGAATGCTGGTTGCCGAATTCCCTATGGATACATACCAAAATCTGCTGTTGGTTGGTAACTACACCGATAAATATGCAGTTTTGCTAAATGAAACGGTTATCCAAAGCAACGACAACGATTTTCTTATCCCCGGCACAATAGTTTCGGAAAAAATTCTGAAAAATGAATCAGATTTTTTAAGTGGTTGGTTGCTTGCGCGCGGCGCCATTGAAAATTCTTCCGAGATTTCGGTGGTTGCCGGCGACAGCAAAGAAGTGGCGTTTGCCCCCCTGGAAAACATCCGCAATGCGTTGATTATAAGTGGTTTTTTATTAGCCGCAGTTTTGATTTTGGCAATTTTTCTTATGCTAAGAACCTTTAGCAAGCCCCTTGCGCAACTCAGTGCCGAGGTAAGAAACATAAAAGGCGGCGAAGACTTAAAACGTAAAATTACCATAGCCGGGCCTGATGAATTTCAATCTTTGGCAAATGCGTTTAATGAAATGAATTCGGCGCTAGCATTGTCATTGGTTGAAAAGGATGCGGCCGAAGCCGCAAACAAGGCAAAATCTGAATTTCTTTCATCCATGAGCCACGAATTAAGAACACCGCTAAATGCTATTTTGGGCTTTACCCAAATTCTGGCCACCGACCCCGATGCCCCATTGAACGATGACCAAAAAGAATCTCTTCACCAGATTGAACGCGGTGGCGAACACTTGTTAGGTCTTATCAATGATATTTTAGACCTTTCCAAGATTGAGGCCGGGCAATTACACGTTTCCATGGAAGCGGTTGATCCGGCACCGGTGTTAAACCATGCCGTAGCCATAACCCGTGAATTGGGTAAGGGAAAAAATATTTCGGTAATATTGGATGAAAGCTGTAACGGCAAGTTCGTTATAAATGTTGACCGGACGCGGTTTCAGCAGGTTTTGTTAAATATATTATCAAATGCGGTAAAATATAATAAAGACAATGGCACGGTTACTATATCGCTTAACCCCAACGTTGATGGTTTTGTCCGTTTTTTAATAAGCGATACCGGCAAAGGCATAGCCCCTGAATTACAAGCTGACATATTTGTTCCATTTAACCGCTTGGGCGCAGAAGGCGGCGAAATTGAAGGTACCGGCATCGGTATGACCATAACGCAGCGTTTGGTTGAAATGATGGGCGGGCGCATGGGTTTTGAAAGCACGCCGGGCGTGGGGTCAACATTTTGGATTGAATTTAGGCCAGATGAAATACAAAACCTTTCCAAGCGCGATATAATTAAAGCCACGAACGATGGCCACAATTCGGTTGAAACCCTAAAAGTTCTTTATGTTGAAGATAACCCATCCAATCTTATGTTGATGAGTAAAATTATTGGTCGCATTGAAAATACAAAACTTATTTCAGCCCATACGGCAGAAATTGGTATCAGCTTGGCCGAAAGCGAAAGGCCAAACATTATACTAATGGATATTAACTTACCCGGGATGAGCGGCGTAGAAGCGCTAGAGGTAATTAAAAAATCTGAAACACTATCAAATATTCCGGTAATAGCCGTTTCCGCCAATGCCATACCGTCAGATATAAAAAATGCTTTGCAAGCTGGGTTTAGCCAATACCTGACCAAGCCTTTTAATTTGCAGGCGGTTGTCGATATCGTAAAAAAATATTCTTAAAAGTCACTAGCTGTTTTGTGCCAGCACATTGCCGGCCAGATAAAGCGAACCACATATAAGTATGCGCGCCGGGCCTGTGGTTTCTTGGGCAATAATTTCGCTAATCGCCGTTGCCACATCAGCGCTTGCGCCCGATTGCATATTTAGCGCCTTTCCGATAGCGGCACTAATTTCAGGATCAAGCGAATTTTCCTCGCCTTCAATTGCTACCGTGCGCAGGCCTTTAACCCGGCCTTCAAACGGTTTTAAAAATTCCAGCGGCTCGCGGGTATTGAGCGCGCCAAACACCACCCATAACGGGTTTTTGCGCCACTCGCGGGTATGGCGCGAAAGCGCTTCGGCGGCGGCCCTGTTGTGCCCGCCGTCGAGCCACAATTCCCATCCAGCGGGGAGTAATTTTACCAATGGGCCATTTTGCAATTGTTGCAATCTGGCCGGCCAGGTAACGGTTTTAAGGCCCAAGGCAACCGCCCCTTCGGGGATTTCAAAATCGGGGCGCAAGGCCCGTGCCATGGCGATGGCGATGGCCGCATTTTGTACTTGATGGCGTCCGGGCAGTGCCGGCAATGGCAACTTGGTTTCAATATTATCGGTGATAAAGGTAATGTCTGTTTTCCCAACCCGAACAAACCAATCGTGTCCTTCCCAGGCGATGGGCGCACCAATTTTTTCACCCGCTTTTTTTAAGGCCAGCACCGCCTTGCGTGCCGGTTGGCTGGCGGCAACACACATAACATCTTTTTTCAAGATACCTGCTTTTTCGCCCATTATGGCTTCGATGCTGTCACCCAAAAAATGTTGATGGTCCATCGCGACCTGGGTAATTGCCGTTAGGCGTGGGTGGGCAATAACGTTGGTCGCATCCAACCTGCCGCCCAAGCCGGTTTCCAACAAAACAATATCAGCCGGGTTTTTTACAAACGCTAAAAATGCGGCGGCCGTGGTAATTTCAAAAAATGTTATTGGTTGGCCTGCGTTTACCCGTTCGCATTCTTCCAATACCGATTGCAGTTCATCATCGTTTATATATTGCCCGCCCAAATAAATACGTTCATTAAAATTGACCAAATGTGGCGATGTATAAACATTTACCCGGTATCCGGCGGCTTCTAAAAATGCTTTTAAAAAAGCAACCGTTGAACCTTTGCCATTGGTGCCGGCAACATGCACAACGGGGGGCAATTT
>JAOULV010000101.1 GCA_029881835.1 Rhodospirillaceae bacterium | reverse complement strand
ATGGAAAAAAACCACATAACCCGCCCGCCCACTTTTTTTGCCGTGTCAGCGGCAAAAAGATTGCTCGATGTAATGTTGCCGCCAACCTGCCCGGGATGCAAAACCATCGTCAGCCCGCCCGGTGGCTTGTGCCCTGAATGCTGGGAAAAAATAACCTTTATTTCCGCACCCACCTGTTCGGTTTGTGGCCATCCTTTTGAATTTTCGGGCAATAGCGAAATAGAGCGCGAAGGGTTAATTTGTGGTCCGTGTGCACGCACCACCCCACCGTTTTCTCGCGCCCGGGCGGCATTTATGTATGATGATTTTTCCCGGAAAATGGTTTTGGCGTTCAAACACGCAGATCAAACCCACTTGGCCAAGTTTTTTGCGGCCCAATTGGAAAGGGTCGGGGGCGAGCTAATAAACGAATGTGATTTGATAATCCCCATTCCCATTTCAAGGACAAAGCTTTTTTCAAGGCGTTATAACCAATCTGCCGAAATCGCCCGAATACTTGCCCGCAATTCGGCCAAGGACTTTCACCCCGGTGTGCTCAAACGCATAGGCGCGCGTGGTAACAAAAAATCAACCCAGGCCAACCTTAGCCGCAGGGCACGGTTTGAAAATGTCCGTGGGGTATTTGTTGTGCCGTCAGCCATGGCGCGCCGGTTAAAGGGAAAATCAATTTTGCTGGTTGATGACGTGTTGACCACAGGGGCCACCGTGACCGAGGCAACCCGCACCCTTCTGCGGGCCGGGGCCAAGAACGTTGATGTTTTAACATTGGCACTGGTTGGCGGGCCAAAATAGCTCAATTTTGCCCCAAACCCGCTCTTGCAGTCAGGTCCCGGCAGGCTATATATTAGCATAAGCTTAACAATCCACCCATCGCCCATTTTCAGAGAGGCCCACCGTGAGTACCCCTGTTAAAGTAGAAATATACACCAGCCCCACCTGCGGCTATTGCCACCGGGCCAAACGGCTTTTGACCAACAAAGGTGTCGAGTTCGAGGAAATAAATGTCCTGATGAAGCCCGATAAACGCCGCGAAATGGAGAGCCGTTCGGGCGGGCACACGGTTCCGCAAATTTTTATTAACGGAAAGCCCATTGGCGGCAGTGACGATTTAATTGAACTGGATCTAGACGGCGAACTGGATACCATGTTGGGAATAAGCTAATTTATTTATCCCAATAATTATTATTTGAACGGGGTCAAATCATGAACGATGCAAATGAAAAAACACCGTTCAGCCCGTTTAAGGTTGCGCTGGTTCAGCTAAATTCATCCGACAACATGGACGAAAATATTTCGACCGCGGCCAAGCTTATCCGCGAGGGCGCAGCCATGGGTGCGGGCATGGTATTGCTGCCGGAAAACAGCTCAATGATGACATTTGGGCGGGAAAATATTTTAAAAAACGCACGCACAGAAAACGACCATCCGGCCATAGCCGCGTTTGGCGATTTGGCGCGTGAACTTGGGGTCTGGCTTCACGGCGGAACCTTTGCAATAAAATTGGGCGAAGCAGATTCCGCGCAGCCGCTGGTTAACCGCACAATTGTTTTTTCACCCGATGGTAAAATCGCCCAGCGTTATGACAAGATACATATGTTTGACGTTGTTCTTAGTGAAAATGAAAGCTACCGCGAAAGTGAAACTTTTCGCCCCGGTACAAAATCGGCGTTGCTTGATCTGCCGTGGGGAAATATGGGCCTGACAACATGTTATGACGTTCGCTTTCCCCATCTTTATCGCCGCCTTGCAAATGCGGGGGCCGATTTTTTTGCCGTTCCGGCGGCCTTTACCGAAACAACCGGCAAGGCCCACTGGCACGTTTTATTGCGCGCCCGGGCAATCGAAAACGGATGTTTTGTTTTTGCCCCGGCGCAAACCGGAACCCACGCAGGCAACCGCAAAACCTTTGGCCATTCATTGGTGGTTGACCCGTGGGGGCAGGTGCTGAGCGACGGCGGGGATGGTGCTTCAGTCATGGTGGCAGACATAGATGTGCGTTCCGTGGCCCAGGCGCGAAGCAAAATCCCATCCCTAAAAAATGAACAACCATTTGAATAACATACATTTTTAAGGCACCTTGCTTGGTGGCGGATAAATAATTTCTGCTGGGTGTTTTTTTAACTATTCCCTTAATGATTTTCTGGCACAATTGCCCCTTAGTTATTTAATTGAGGCGAACCAATGATCCTTTATAAATTGCAATGTTGCGATGAGCACAGCTTTGACGGCTGGTTTCGTGATGGCAAAACCTTTGACCGTCAGGCCAAGGCCGGGCAAATCGAATGCCCCTATTGCGGTAAAACCGAAATAAGCAAAGCCCCGATGGCGCCAAACATTGCCAAAAGCGCAAGCCATGATATTGAAAGCGCCAATTCCGTTGCCGGGGATCGCGTTACCGAAACCCGCGCCCATCAGGTCGCCCAGCAAATACTAGAAGCCGCAACCAAGGCGCGTGAATACGTTGAAAAAAACTATGAAGATGTCGGCGATAAATTCGCCGACGAAGCCCGCGCCATGCATTATGGCGAACGCGAAGAAGGCGGCATTTACGGACACGCCAGTGAAAAAGAAGAAAAAGAGCTGGAAGAAGAAGGCATCGATTTCGTTCGTGTTCCCGGAAGCAATCGTAAAAACAGCTGAGCTATTTTTTGCCTACCGCGAACGCCATGTAATTTACATCCAAATCAGTTTTTGAAACGGACCAACTGTCATTTAGTGGGTTGTAAATTACGCCTTCAATTTCCGTAAATTCCAACCCGTGCGGGCGAATAAGACGCGCCAGTTCGGACGGTTTTAAGAATTTATCCCAATTGTGGGTTCCAACCGGCAGCCAGCGCAAAATGTATTCGGCGCCAATTTTTGCCAATAACAACGATTTAATGGTGCGGTTAAGCGTTGATAAAACCATTACCCCGTTATCTTTTAAAAGTTTGGTGCTGGCGGCCATAAAAGCTTCGGTATCGCTAACGTGCTCAATAATTTCCATATTTAAAACAATATCAAACCGCTTACCTTCAAGCGCCATGTCTTCGGGTAAAATATTTTGATAATTGATATCAAGCCCGCTTTTGGTGCTATGAATTTTTGCTATCTCGATGTTTTTAGCGCCCGCGTCAATTGCGGTAACATTGCCACCAAGGGCCGCCATCTGTTCGGATAAAATTCCTCCGCCACAACCAACGTCAATTATATCAAGGCCCGAAAGTGGTTTTTCAGCCCCCCCGTCAAAGCCAAAATGCCGGGCGGCATTTTCAACCACAAACTGGGTGCGCAGCGGGTTTATTTGGTGAAGCGGGCGAAACTTGCCCTTTGGGTCCCACCATTGCTCGGCCATGCGGGTAAAATTGGCAATTTCTTGGGCATCGGCTGTGCTGGCGTGGTTCGGGCTAGACATTGTTATGGCCTTTTTTCCTTGTTTTGGCTGGTTTATAGGCGTTTTTTGTCCCTTTAGGGCTTTGCATTTAGCCCTTATTACGAGTATGAATACGCGCCCGCAAGGGTGCAATAGGGCAACACTTAAACTGGGTTTAAATATATATCAGGAAACGAGATAAGGCGATGGCACTTATCGTACAAAAATTTGGCGGAACCTCGGTAGCCGATGTAGAGCGCATCCAAGCCGTGGCGTTGCGCGTCAAGGGCGAAGTCGATGCCGGCAATCAGGTCGCGGTCGTGGTTTCGGCCATGGCGGGCGTTACCAATCAACTGGTTGATTATGTCGAACAAACGGGCAAGCTTTACGATACCCAAGAATATGACGTGGTCGTTTCAAGTGGTGAACAGGTGACGTCAGGTCTTTTGGCGTTGGCGCTACAAAGTATCGGTGTTCCGGCGCGTTCATGGCTGGGCTGGCAGTTGCCAATAAAAACCAGTTCGGCCCATGCCAAGGCCCGGATTGAAGGAATTGAAACCGAAGAAATTCTAACGTCGATGAAGGCAGGAAATGTTGCGGTGGTGCCGGGGTTTCAGGGCATAAGCCAGAAAAACCGGGTAACGACTTTGGGACGGGGTGGTTCGGACACTTCCGCCGTGGCGCTGGCCGCCGCATTGGGTGCCGAACGGTGCGATATTTATACGGACGTAAACGGGGTTTACACCACCGATCCGCGTATCGTTGCAAAGGCCAAGAAGCTAGATAAAATTACTTATGAAGAAATGTTGGAAATGGCCTCGGTCGGGGCCAAGGTTTTGCAAACCCGCTCAGTCGAAGTGGCAATGAAACATGGTGTGCGCGTTCAGGTCAGGTCAAGCTTTTCTGATGAACCCGGCACACTAGTAGTCAATGAGGATGAAATCGTGGAACAGGAACTTATAAGCGGTATCGCTTACAGCCGTGACGAAGCAAAAATTACTCTTGTTGGTGTTCTCGATCAGCCGGGGATAGCGGCAAAAATTTTTGGCGCGCTGGCAGATGCCAACATTAACGTTGATATGATTGTGCAAAACGTTTCGGCCGATGTTAACCATGCGGCAACCGATCTTACCTTTACGGTTACCAAGGCAGATCTTGAGCGTGCGGTTGCAACGGTAAAAGCGCACGCACAGGACCTTGGCTATAAAGATCTGCAATCAGACCCCAATGTGGTCAAGGTTTCGGTTATTGGTGTTGGTATGCGAAGCCACGCCGGTATTGCCCAGCGGATGTTTCAATCGCTGGCCGATAAAGGCATCAACATCCAGGTTATTTCCACATCGGAAATAAAGGTAAGCGTGCTAATCGCCGAAGAATACGCCGAACTGGCCCTTCGTTCATTGCACACGACCTATGGCTTGGATGGTGACGAATAAATGAACACCACGCCCGAGCAACGTCTGGATAAAATGTGGGCCCGTGGGCGTGAACTGTTGGGCACGCGCTACGCCATACTGGGCGGCGCCATGTCGTGGATTTCGGAAAGCAACCTTGTTTCGGCAATTTCCAATGCCGGTGGTTTTGGGGTAATTGCCGGTGGCTCGATGATGCCCGATCAATTGGCCGAAGTAATTATTGCCACCCAGAAAAAAACCGACAAACCGTTCGGGGTTAATCTTATTACCATGCATCCCGAACTAGACGCGCTAATTGATAAATGCCTTGAATTAAATGTTAGTCACATTGTGTTGGCCGGCGGTTTGCCCAGCGGGGCATCGATTAAACGGGTAAAAGATGGTGGTGCTAAAGTAATCTGCTTTGCCCCCGCCTTGGCGTTGGCCAAACGTTTGGTGCGTAGCGGTGCCGATGGGCTGGTGATTGAAGGCAACGAAGCGGGCGGGCATATCGGCCCCGTAGCCACCAGTGTTTTGGCGCAAGAAATTTTACCGGTTATCACCGAAGTTCCGATTTTTGTTGCGGGTGGAATTGGTCGCGGTGAAGCAATTGTCAGCTATCTTGAAATGGGTGCGGCCGGTGTGCAAATTGGCACACGTTTGGTTTGTGCGACAGAATGTATCGCGCACGAAAATTTCAAAAAAGCGTTTATCCGGGCGCAGGCCCGCGATGCGGTTTCCACCGCGCAGCTTGACCCGCGTTTTCCGGTTATCCCGGTGCGCGCACTTGCCAATGATGGAACGCGCCTTTTTATGGAAAAACAAAAAGAAGTTGTTGATCGCTTCAACGATGGCGAATTAACCCTTAGTGAAGGCCAGCTCGAAATAGAACATTTCTGGGTGGGCGCC
>JAOULV010000100.1 GCA_029881835.1 Rhodospirillaceae bacterium | reverse complement strand
AACGCGACCATCGAGGCCGCGCGAGCGGGCGATGCGGGCAAAGGCTTTGCCGTTGTGGCAAGCGAAGTCAAAAACCTTGCGACCCAAACCGCCAAAGCGACGGAGGAAATCTCGGCCCAGATTGGTGGCATTCAAGGCGCGACCCAAGAAGCGGTTAACGCCATTGAATCCATTGGTTCAATCATCAACCAGATGAGCGAAATTTCCGCCACAATCGCATCAGCCGTTGAAGAACAAGGTGCGGCAACCCAGGAAATTGCCCGCAACGTTGAACAGGCGGCCCAAGGCACCACGGAAGTCGCCTCAACCATTCAACAGGTTAACGAAGCGGCCGATGAAACCGGTAAAAGCGCAACCGACATGCTTAGCGCATCGGGCGAGCTTAGCCAGCAGGCCGAATTGCTACGCAAAGAGGTTGATAAGTTCCTCAATCAGATCCGCAAGGGCTGATAAAGGGTTAAAAACCTCGCATTACGCGTAAATCAATTAAACGGGCAGTTTCCATATTTTGGGACTGCCCGTTTTTTTATTATCCCGGTGTTGTTCTGTTTGCCCCAAGGATATATCCTATTGTGCAGGGAAGGCTTAAAAAACATGAACGAAGAACAAGACGACTTTACCAACGACAGTGAAATACCCGCCAACGCGGAATCGCTTATCTTTGCAAAAATAGTTCGCTACATGGCCGAACAGCTAGCCAACATAGACCCCGAAGCAATGCCCGAAGATATTGCCATCATGTCGGAATTATTTGGCGAAATCGCCAGCGCGTTTGAAGCGACCAGTGGTTTTGAATATAGCCACGAACAGGCTTTGCCGTTGTCGCATGCATTCGCCATGTTAGAAGGCGGCATCAGGCTGTTGGGCGAACAGGCATCCGAAGGCGGCCACACCAACGCTGCGGCAAAAATGCAGTGGGCGGCGCTAAAAGCAAAAACCATGACGGCAGACCTTGAAACCAGCCACCTAGAAGGGGCGGGCGGGATAATCGCGTTTAAGGTTGATGCTGACGCCGATAATGATGACGAATTGCCCGGCGAAAAAAGCATTCATTGAAATTAAATAAGCAAATTTAAATTATTGTAATTGGTTGCGGATATTGTTTGCCGCCCTTAATAGCTCACTTTTTTCGAATTCCAGATTTTCTTTGTTTTCTTCGTCCGTGCCGCTATCAATCATGCCTTGCATCATTTTGGTAATTTCAACCAATGCATCGGCGGCGGCAATTGCATGGTTTGACGCAACATCGTCTATCACCACGCTTTCATCCATCATCATGTCGGCGTATGCTTCAAAATCATTATCGGCAAGGTCTTCTAGGTCTTGATCCACCGCTTGCCAGATGTCTTGCCATTCTTGCAACAACGGGGCCAAGCCATCGCCACCACCGGTATCGGGGTGTTCTTCGATAAACACCATTAGGCGGACAAACTGCCAAATTGTGAGCTCAATTTTCATATTCTGCCATCCGGGATTAGTAATATTTCAGATAAAACATACTTCCATACTGGCCAATGATAAACGATATAATATTATTGAGCGTTTTTCTTCAGGGCCCAAGACATGAGCTTAAATAAAAATAACACTGATTTAGCCCCAAAACCCGCAATCGGCGTAATACTGGCCGGTGGGCTTTCGCGGCGCATGGGCGGGCAGGATAAATCATTACTGCCATTGGGTGGGGTGGCGTTAATCAACCACGCAATCAACCGCGCCCAAGGCCAAGTGGAAAAGCTTATTATCAGCGCGCCACAAAAATCGGGCCTAGATGAATTTGGTCTGGATGTTGTGGAAGATTCCATACCCGGTTTTGCCGGGCCATTGGCAGGGGTGTTAAGCGCGCTTGAATGGACGGAAAAAAATTATCCCGCTGCAAAATGGTTGGCGACATTTGCTGTCGATGCGCCATTTATGCCAACAGATATGGTGGAAAAATTTATCACTGTGGCGGGGGAAGATAATTATGTTATGGCCCGGTCAATGGGGCGCGACCATCCGGTGTTTGCCCTGTGGCCCATAACGGCGAAGGAAGAATTACGTTTGGCAATAAAAAATGATGGCCTTAGCCGGGTCGGGCAATGGTTTGAAAACCACAAAACCGTAAAAATTGATTTTGCCCCAACGATTGAAAGCAATAATTCAAAAATAGATCCGTTTTTTAATGTAAACACCGCGGCCGACGCTACCGTGGCGGAAAAAATTGTCGGAAATATTTTTAAATGAGACTGACAGACCACTTTAGGCCAGTTTTATACATTTAAGGGTGGGAATAGGCATAACAGTAAATGGGAATGTTCGTACAAACGCGCCTAATGCTTGGGGGTAGCAAATCCGTAAATGCGGGGAAGCATTTAATTTTTCTAAGTTTTTAGCGAGCTGTCGGGTTTATTCGGTAAATATATGTTAATTGAACTTAGATTGGATGAGTGAATCGTTTATGGTGTCACCGTGTTGACATTAATTAATATAGATAAGGATAGTAGCCGGGGCACATACATTTTTGGGAGACGTTAAATGTTTAAGTTTTTGAAATCCACCATCGTTAGCGTTCTGGCTCTTGGCCTGATTGGTGGTGTTTCCACTGTTGCCAATGCGGCGGAAGCAATAACGCTGAAACTCCATCATTTTTTGTCGCCGGTATCGTTTTCTCACAAGGGAATGCTTGTTCCGTGGGCTGAAAAGATAATGAAGGAATCGGGCGGGCGTATTAAAATTGAAATTTACCCATCTATGCAATTGGGTGGCACGCCACCACAATTGGCAGATCAGGCCCGTGACGGCGTGGTTGATATTGTTTGGACGTTGCCGGGCTATACCCCTGGGCGTTTTACCAAAACCGAAGTATTTGAATTGCCGTTTATGCACACCACCACTACCGCAACAAACCTAGCGCTTAGTGATTATGTTAAAAGGCATGGCGATGAATACAAAGATTACAAATTAATTTCCGTATTTGTTCACCCCGGAAATGCATTTCATTCACACAACCCTATCCGCACAGTTGAAGACCTTAAAGGTTTGAAAATCCGCACCCCAACGCGTACCGGTGGGTGGATGATTGAAGCCATGGGCGCAACCCCGATTGGCGCGCCGGTTCCAAAAATACCGGAAATGCTCTCGAAGAAAATTGTTGATGCAGTATTGATCCCTTATGAGGTGGCAATGCCGCTTAAAACCTTTGAAATGGTTGATTATCACACCGAACTTGATGACCCTGACGTAAAGAACATCAATACATCAACCTTCATGATTGCCATGAATAAGGCAAAGTACGATAGCTTGCCCGCAGATTTACAAAAAGTAATTGATGGTAATTCTGGTGATAATATTGCCCGTTGGTTGGGCAAAATATGGGATGAATCAGAAATTCCGGGTAGAGCAGAGGCAGTGCAATCAGGTGAAATAATAATTATGTCACCCGCCGAGACAGCAAAGCTTCGTGCCATGACTGAAATCCCGGTTACCGAACACTGGGTTGCCGAGATGAAGAAAAATGGCATTGATGGACAGGCGTTGGTTGATGAAGCCCGTGCATTATTGAATAAATATTCCAAATAAATGAATACTGATATTGACGTGCGATAGGGGTCATGGCCTGATGTCATAACCTGTATTTCGCGTTATTTTATTAACCATTTGGAACCAACCGATGAATAGCGTAAGCCAAGAAATATCAGAGCAAAATACAATTCGTCCGAAAAATCATATCGGACAGGGGATTTATTTTCTTTCCAAAATGGCAGCCATTTTAGGCGGTCTAATAATGACCGGGTTAATAGCAATGGTGGCTGTTAGCGCAACAGGGCGTTATTTTTTTTCAACGCCAATATACGGTGATTTTGAAATGGTCGCATTGGGCACGGCAATAACGGTATTTTTGTTTTTACCGTATTGTCAAATGCGGCGCGGTAACGTGATTGTCGATTTATTTCTTTCATGGGCACCAAAAAAGGTGCAGACAGCATTTGATGTTGTCGGGGCATTATTGCTGGCGGTTATTTCGGCGGTTTTGGCGTGGCGCATGACGCTGGGCGGCTTTAACGCCATTGAATACAATGAAACAACATATATTTTGGCGCTGCCATTGTGGTGGGCATATCCATTTGCGGTATTGTCATTTGCGCTTTTGTTTTTGGCTAGCATCTATACGGCCATCTACGATTTAATAAGGATTTTCCGTGACTAGCTTTGAAATAGCCATTTATGCGGTTGCCTTGTTGGTTATTTTATTGGCATTGCGCATTCCCGTGGCGGTAGCGATGATAGTGGTTGGCGTTGGCGGTTATGTTTCAATAACCGGCTGGGATGCGGTGCTTAATTATTCAATGACCTCGCCTTATTGGCGATTTGCCAATTATGATCTTTCGGTCATACCGATGTTTTTATTGATGAGCCAGTTCGCAACCAAGGCAGGTCTTTCATCGGCATTGTTTAAATCGGCCAATGCCTATCTGGGCCACCGCAAAGGTGGCGTTGCCATGGCGGCGGTCGGTGGCTGTGCCGGGTTTGGCGCTATTTGTGGCTCGTCATTGGCAACTGCCGCTACCATGGCACAGGTGGCTTTGCCCGAATTGAAAAAATTTAATTATTCAGGTGCGCTTGCAACGGGTGCGCTGGCCGCAGGGGGAACACTTGGCATATTAATCCCGCCATCGGTGGTGCTGGTAATTTTTGCCATCGCGGTTGAAGCAAACATTGTAACCATGTTTCAGGCGGCGTTTATTCCGGGTCTAATGGCCGCCGCCGGATACCTGATAACCATTGCAATTTATGTCCGCATCAAACCCGAAGCGGGGCCTGTTGGCCCCAAAGCAACCAAGGCTGAGCGTCGCCACGCCTTAATTGCAACATGGCCCGTAATGGCAATTTTTCTGCTTGTTATCGGTGGCATATACCTAGGGGTTTTCACCCCCACCGAAGGTGCGGCGTTTGGCGCATTGGGTACTGGAATGATTGCGGTGTGGCGCGGCGGGTTGCGCTGGGAAGGGTTTATCGAATGCATCAAGGAAACTGCGACATCAACCGCAATGATATTTTTAATTTTGCTGGGCGCAGATTTCTTTAGCGCTTTTTTGGGTCTTTCGCGCATGCCGATGGAGTTAGCCGAAGTAATTGGTAACAGCGGCCTAGAACCAATGACCATAATGTTAATTATGCTGGTGGTTTATTTGTTGCTTGGTTGCGTGATGGACAGTTTGGCAATGATATTGCTGACCGTACCCATTTTCTGGCCGATTATTGCTGGGCTTGATTTTGGCATGCCCGAAGATGACCTTAAAATGTGGTTTGGCATTATTGTTCTTATTGTGGTTGAGGTCGGCCTTATAACGCCGCCGGTTGGTTTGAATGTGTTTGTTATTAATTCAATGTCAAAAGCGGTAAAATTAAAAGAAACATTTATTGGTGTGTTGCCGTTTTTACTATCGGACATGATTCGCATTGCATTGCTGGTGCTGTTTCCAGCGCTTACGCTCACATTGCCGCATTTATTAAAATAATTCGGGATTAAAGGGGTTATTGCCAAAACAACATTAACTCCGTCATTTGACAGATTTATGGCCAGCTCCATTCCCAAGGTTATATGTTCATTCCCAAATGAAAATGTTTCTTACAGTTTCTTACAAAAATTAACTGATGAAAATTTATGAAAAGGCTGGTTGGGGCGGCAGGGATCGAACCTGCGAATGGCGGCATCAAAAGCCGCTGCCTTACCACTTGGCTACGCCCCACCATGGCTGGCCACGGAATGCAGGTGGAACA
>JAOULV010000099.1 GCA_029881835.1 Rhodospirillaceae bacterium | reverse complement strand
TACCGATTAGACCGCCTTCGCGAATAACCCGGTGGCACGGTATTAAAAGACCAATGTGGTTGGCCCCAATCGCGTTACCGACTGCGCGACTTGCCTTGGGTTTGCCGATGGCTTTGGCAATTTGCCCATAGGTAGCCAAGGTTCCGGGTTTTAACCGAACCAAAGCTTGCCATACCTGCACTTGAAAGTTTGTGCCTTTAACAAAAATATCTATGGGCGCATTGTTGTTGGTTTGGTTAAAAATATGTTTTGCGATTTTACCGGTTCTTTTTTGATCAACTATAAACTCTGCATTGGGCCACTGGTCGTAAAGGCGCTGTTTGCGCATGCCCTTTTCTTCTTGGTCGGTAAATGATATTCCACAAATGCCGCGCTCATTTACATGTATCAACATTTCACCAAAAGGTGACGGATGGCTGCCGGTATAAATTTTCATGCCAGCCCCGCCTGATTTTATTTCACCGGGGGTTGCCGCTTCGATATTGACGCATAAATCGTGCAGGCGTCCGGGGCCCGATAGGCCAACCTCAAGCGCGGTATTTAAAACATCGGTGTTTTGCGCCAGCATTTGGCGCGCGTGGTTTTGCGTAAGGTAGGCCAAAAACCGCTTCGGGCTGACACCGACCCAATTGGTAAATATGCGCTGGAAATGATGGGGGCTTAAACCAACCGCTTGTGCGACTTGGATAAGTTCCGGCTGTTCAAGCCTGTTTTCGCGAATGAAGCGTATGGCCGTGGCCACGCGCTCATAACGTTCAGTTTCGCTTTCATCTGCAAGCAAATGTTGATTGTTCAGGCTTTCCAAAACGGCTTCGCGCATTCCCTGTCCCTTTCGACCGCATCAATCCCGATATCGCTTAGCAACCTGTCATCAAAGCTTGCCAGCACCTTTCGGCTTTTTGCCCGCACATGCCAAATATAAAGCAAATCGCGCGCGTTTGCGAGCAAGGCCTTAAGCCCGTTTCCCCGCCTTAGCGCGACATCCGGGGCGGATAAAATATTTAATGCCTGCATGGTTTTTGTATCCTTGTTCATAATGGCGCGACTTTGCCAAACCGCCGCACCTTGACCCACCCGATTCTTGCTATGGGCAAAAATGGCCTTTAGTCTGAAAAGTATGAAAAAAGCAGACATTGAAAAATTCTTTTCCCGGCTTAAGGCAATTGAACCCAATCCCAAAAGCGATCTTAACTGGACCAATCCGTTCACGCTTTTGGTTGCGGTCGTGTTATCTGCGCAATCAACCGATATGGGGGTAAACAAAGCCACCGAAAAACTTTTCAAAAAAATTGATAGTCCGGAAAAAATGTTAAAACTGGGCGAGGCTGGTTTAAAGCAACACATAAAAACAATCGGCCTTTATAACACCAAAGCAAAAAACGTGATCAAGCTTTCACAAATGTTGGTCGATGAACATGGCGGGCAGGTGCCCCGTTCGCGCGATGATTTACAAAAACTTCCGGGCGTCGGGCGCAAAACCGCAAACGTTGTTTTAAATGTTTGTTGGGGTGAGCCGACCATGGCGGTTGATACCCATATATTTCGCGTTTCCAACCGCACCGGGTTGGCACCGGGAAAAAACGTGGTCGAAGTAGAAAACAAACTTTTAAAAAACGTGCCGGATAAATTTATGGTCCATGCCCACCACTGGCTAATACTGCACGGGCGTTATACCTGCAAGGCGCGCAAGCCCGATTGCCCCAATTGCGGGGTAATTGATTTGTGTAAGTTCAAAGAAAAAACGCTCAACATTTAAATGCTGTTGATGCACCCGTCACGCCCTGTTGGTTTTGCGTTTTGGTCGCGGGCATCAAAATGCAGCACCCGGCGTTGGCCGCCTTCGAAGTCTTGATAAATAAAAATATTTAAAATGCATTCGCTGGTTTTGTATTGCCACAATTCGGCACTGCCTTCTAAGCGCTTGAAAGATGGTTGGCCCAAATGTTCGCTAACCCATGGCGCGGGCTTGCCCAGCAATTCACCGGCAATTATTTTTGCCCGTTCGCTAACCACACCTTTTTTTGCCCCACCGGCACAGCCAGCCAAGACAAGCGCAATCACGGTTAAAATGCCCAAACGGGTGTTTATATTTTTCACTGTTCATTACCTAATTGTTTTTGTTGTTGGGATATTTCGGGCGTGCCCGAATTTTCGTCTGAACCGTGGTCTTTATTCCAGCGATGGAAAAGATGAACCATGCCTGCGGTTGCCACCACCGGGGTTAGCAGGTTAACCAGCGGGATGGTCAACATGAAAGCATAAGCCACACCAATTATGGTCAGGCTTGTTTGTTTTTTGCCGCGAAGGGCCTTGGCATCGCTTAGGCGTAGCCTGCGGGTGGCGGCAACTTCAAAATATTCTCGGGATAAAAGGTATCCATTAAGGGTGTAATAAACGAAAGGAAAAATCGGCGGCACCAACATCAGCGGCAAACACAAAAGGTTTAGCCCCAACGTGGTACCCAACAGGCGCACAGATGCGGAAATGCCCTCTGCCATGGTTTGGCCCTTGGCTTGGGGCAGGCCGGGGTAATGGCGCTCTTCCACCGCAACCGCAACCCGTTCCAACAACAAACTGCCGACCGCAATAACCACCGGGGGGAACAAAAACCATGTCAGCACCACGGCACCGGCACCGGAAAGAAAATCGAAAAAAACTTCTAGCCAGCCAATGGCGATAAAGGTGGTTACCTTTAGCCCGACCCAAATTCCGACCCAGGTCAGCACGAATATTAATCCGGTCCAGCCGATCGAGGCCCATACGACCCCCCTGGTTTTGGGGTCGGAAAGTTGGCTTAACCCCTTGATAAAGGCCGAAATTAATCCACCCATGATACGCTTTTATCCCTTTGCTTGCGGCCCTGACCCTAAGGCCCGATTTCATATGTTTATGTCTACCAACCATCACCGCACCGGGCAAGGATAAGCATGGCCCGCTTTAGCCCTTTACGCCCGCAAGTTCGTGGCTATACTGCCGCCCAACAGGGCAAAATGCGCGCGATGAGGCCGCAATAATTTATGACCTTTGGTTTCTGGAGCGACCCCAAATGAGCGACACCCGTTTTGATGTAGTTGGCATCGGCAACGCCATTGTTGACGTTTTGTCCCATGCCGATGATGCGTTTATTGAACGCCATGGCATGAACAAAGGTACCATGGCCCTTATTGATGCCGATACGGCAGATAAACTTTACGCCGACATGGCATCAGGCGTTGAGTGTTCTGGCGGTTCGGCCGCCAATACCATTGCCGGCGTTGCCAGCCTTGGTGGGCGCGGGGCCTATATTGGTAAAATAAAAAATGACCAACTGGGAAGTGTCTTTAGCCACGACATGAACGCAATCGGTGTTCATTTTGCCAGCCAGCCCGCCAATGATGGCCCGGCAACGGCGCGCTGTCTTATAAATGTAACGCCCGATGCCGAACGCACCATGAGCACATATTTAGGCGCCTGTGTTGAACTGGGGGTTGGCGATGTTGACCCCAAGGTTATAAAAGATTCCAAAGTAACATATCTGGAAGGCTACCTGTGGGATAAACCCGCAGCGATGGACGCATTTATTAAAGCCGCGGAAATTGCCCACGAACAAGGCCGCGAAGTTTCACTTTCATTATCAGACCCGTTTTGTGTTGATCGCCATCGTGACAGCTTCATCGATTTGGTCGAGGGCCACGTTGATATTCTGTTTGCCAACGAAGATGAAATTACGTCCCTTTATCAGGTTGATACATTTGATGCCGCCTTACAGCATGTGCGCGGGCATTGTAAAATTGCCGCCCTTACCCGTTCGGCCAAGGGTTCGGTAATTTTGCGCGGAAACGAAGTGCACGTTGTTGATGCCGAAGCGGTGACCAAGGTTGTTGATACCACCGGTGCTGGCGATGCTTTTGCCGCAGGGTTTCTTTATGGCTATACCAGCGGTGGGCATGATGACCTTGTGCATTGCGCGCGCATCGGTGCAATCGCCGCCGCCGAAATCATCAGCCATTTTGGCGCACGCCCGGAAACACCACTTAATGAACTTGTTGCCGAAAAACTCGGCTAAGGAAAACCACAAAAATGAAAATTAAAAACATCGCGATTATCGCGCACGTTGATCACGGTAAAACAACGCTGGTTGATGAATTGCTTAAACAATCGGGAACATTTCGCGAAGGGCAAAAAGTTGCCGAACGGGCAATGGATTCGGGCGATATCGAACGCGAACGCGGCATCACCATTACTGCCAAGCCGACCTCGGTCGAATGGAAGGGGACGCGCATTAACATTGTCGACACTCCCGGTCACGCCGATTTCGGTGGCGAGGTCGAACGCATTTTATCAATGGTTGATGGCGTATTGTTGTTGGTTGATGCCGCCGAAGGGGCGATGCCACAAACAAAGTTTGTTACCGGCAAAGCATTAAAGCTGGGCCTTAAACCGATTGTTGTGGTCAACAAGGTAGATAAACCCGAACAGCGCGCCTACGAAGTGCAAGATGAAATTTTTGATTTGTTTTCGGCCCTTGATGCCAATGCCGAACAGCTAGACTTCCCGACAATTTTTGCATCGGCAAAAAACGGCTGGGCTTCCGATGTGCCCGAGGGCGAGCAAAAAAACATGGACATAATTTTTGAAACAATTTTGTCGCACGTGCCAGATCCCAAAGTGGTGGAGGACAAACCGTTTTCCATGTTGGCAACCACGCTGGAAAGCGACAATTTTTTGGGCCGCGTTCTGACCGGGCGGGTTGAAACCGGCATTGCCAAACCAAATATGAGCATCAAAGTTTTAAACCGCAAAGGCGAAATAATTGAAACCGGACGCATAACCAAATTGTTGGCGTTTCGTGGGCTTGAACGTGTGCCCAGCGATGAAGTTCGCTCGGGCGATCTGGTTGCCATTGCTGGCCTTACCAAAGCAACCGTTGCCGATACCTTGTGTGACGTTGCGGTTAACGCACCCATTGCCGCCCAGCCGGTTGATCCACCGACCCTAGCCATGACTTTTTCGGTGAACGATTCACCCCTGGCCGGACAGGAAGGTTCCAAAGTAACATCGCGCATGATACGTGATCGTTTATTTTCCGAGGCCGAAGGCAACGTTGCGTTGCGCGTAACTGAAACCGCAGGCAAAGACGCGTTCGAAGTTGCGGGTCGGGGCGAATTGCAATTGGGAGTTTTAATTGAAACCATGCGCCGCGAAGGGTTTGAACTTTCCATTTCCCGTCCGCGCGTGCTTATGCGCGAAGAGGGCGGAAAAAAACTAGAACCGCAAGAAGAAGTCACCATTGATGTGGATGAAGAATTTTCCGGCATCGTGGTTGAGGCGCTATCCCTGCGCAAAGGCAAAATGACCGAAATGAAACCATCGGGCGGCGGCAAAACCCGTTTGGTGTTTCATGTGCCGTCGCGCGGCATGATCGGTTATTATGGTGAATTCCTGACCGAGACCCGCGGCACCGGCATAATGGCCAGAATGTTTCATGAATATATCCCCCATGTCGGCCCGCTTCCCGGGCGGCGCAACGGCGTTTTAATTTCCAACGCCGGCGGCACCACGGTTGCTTATGGTCTGGCCGGGCTCGAAGGGCGCGGCCCGCTGTTTATTGGTTCGGGCGTAAAAGTTTACGAAGGGATGATAATCGGCGAACATTCACGTTCGGGTGATCTAGAAGTAAACCCGATGAAATCAAAACAGCTTACCAACGTTAGGGCGTCGGGCACCGACGAAGCCGTGCGCCTGACCCCGCCCCGACGCATGAGTTTGGAACAAGCGATCGCCTATATCCAAGACGATG
>JAOULV010000098.1 GCA_029881835.1 Rhodospirillaceae bacterium | reverse complement strand
TGGTGGTTGTTATCGGTACGTTTGAATGGTCAAGCTTTCGCATATTAAACAAAATACCGCGCTCCGATGCGTTTGTTCTAATTTTGGTTTCCGGTGTTACCGTGGTTACCGATTTGGCCGTGGCGGTGGTGGTTGGGGTTATTGTTTCGGCCCTTGTTTATGCCTGGGGTAACGCAACCCGAATGGTCGCATTTACCAGCTTTAATTCCCAAGGCGGCAAGGTCTATGAATTACAAGGCCCGTTATTTTTTGGCTCGGTCACTTCATTTCGTGATTTGTTCAAACCCGATGATGACCCCGATGACGTGGTGGTGGATTTTAAAAATTCACGGGTGGCGGACCATTCCGGGCTTGAAGCCATTGACAGTCTGGCCGAACGTTACCAGCGCCGGGGCAAACGCCTGCACCTAAAACACCTAAGCCCCGAATGCCGTAAATTGCTTAGCCGGGCAAAAGATTTGGTCGAAGTAAACGTAATCGAAGATCCCAAATACCATATTGCCACCGATGAATTGGCGTGAGATAAGCCAAGCATGATCGACTTTGCTTTGTTGGCGGTATTTATACCAACTTTCTTTTTTGTTTCTATCACGCCCGGTCTATGCATGACACTGGCGATGACCCTTGGCATGACATTGGGGTT
The DNA here is from genome assembly GCA_029881835.1 of Rhodospirillaceae bacterium. Lineage (GTDB taxonomy): Bacteria > Pseudomonadota > Alphaproteobacteria > Rhodospirillales > Magnetovibrionaceae > DAOVVL01. Next base: position 5,188 of record JAOULV010000098.1, on the reverse strand, counting down.
AAAACGAACATTGTGGATGATGGCGGGCGAGCTTTTGGGTGTTGGCTTGGTATCATTGGCGGCCGTGTTGGGGGTTGCCGCCATGATGGTTAAATACCCCGAAGCGTTTTGGGTTTTGAAATACGGCGGCGGGGCATATCTGGCTTATTTGGGGGTTGAATTGTGGCGTTCACGCGGGCGCATGGCCTTTCAAGAAGGAAACGCAGGTCTGTCCGATATATCGCGTTCTGGTTTGGCGGCGCAGGGTTTTATAACGGCGGTATCTAATCCCAAAGCATGGGCGTTTATGGTTGCGTTGCTGCCACCGTTTGTCGACGCCAGCTTACCGATGGTGCCGCAATTATCGGTTTTAATAATAATGATACTTTTTATCGAATTTTGGTGTCTGGTTCTTTATGCCAGCGGTGGGCGCGCGCTAAGACGGTTTTTGGAAAAAAGCGGAAACGTTCGTATGCTTAACCGCATTGCCGGAACCTTGATGATTGGCGTTGGGGTGTGGCTGGCCTTGAGCTAAAGCGGCGTTAATTTTTTCCGTCGGGCGACTTTCGCAAAAAATCAATAAATATGGTTATTGGGGGTAAAAAAAATCGCCCATCTGCCCATTCGGGGCACAAAATGACCGTTTTATCACCATAAATGGGGTGTTTTTTTAATTCGCCAAGTTGCCGCATTGGTAAAAGTGGGCTAGGGTGCACTTGTTCAAGCGGCAGGCTGAAAGCCTAGCCGTGTAATTTTTCGGAGGATACAAGGAAATGGCTACGGGTACGGTTAAATGGTTTAACGAAACCAAAGGTTTTGGATTTATACAACCTGATGCAGGTGGTGATGATGCGTTTGTTCACATCTCTGCTGTTGAAAAAGCAGGATTGAGAACACTAAGGGAAGGCCAGAAAGTTGAATATGAACTGGTCGAAGGTCGCAACGGTAAAGCCGCTGCAGAAAACCTGGTCGCCCAAGACTAACCCTTATTTCAGTGTTTGATAAAAAACAGCGTCAGACTGTAAACACCAAAAAGAGAAAGATATGAAGCCCGAAGAAATAGGCAGGGTGCAAACCTACCTAAGAAAAACTTTTGGTAATAACCGTTTAACGGTTTCACCGCCCACCAAGCCAGATGCCCCGGTAGAGGTAAGCATTGGTGACGAATTTATCGCGGTATTACACCGCGATGAAGACGAAGGTGAAGTTTCATACTCGTTGGTCATGACCATTCTCGATATTGATATCGAAGGCGTTTAAACCGTCTTTTTTGAAAATCATCAAATAATGCGCCGCCCCTTTCATTGCCTTTGGCTGGTAAGGGGCGGTGTTTTTTTGTTGGTTTTTCCCAAATAAAACCAAATTTTAAGATTAACTTCGTGTTTATAACCCTGCCTTAAAATGCCCTTAACAACCCTATTTATGTGTGGGGTTGGCGTGCGCGGGTGCGCGAAAAAATTTAAGGCCCAAATACAAAAATGAATACAACTGCCGATAAAAAGCCCCTATGGCCACAAACGCCGGAAGGCATAACCGACTGGGACGTCGTATTTGATGATCCGGCCAACGGGCTTATTGCGATTATATCCAAGGCCAAAACCCCGCAATCATTAAAAGAAACAACGACGCTGGTAATAAAAAAACTATTTACCCGTGATGATGATGCGCCCGAAGTGTCACGGTTTTTGGCAGAGCTAGATGAAATAATAGGCAAGGTCGAAGAAAACGATCAATTGGCGGCAACCATTGACGCTATTGCCGCGCTACTGCGCACCATAAAAGAAGAACGTAAAGAAAAAGCGCAAGAATACCTGCAAAAAAAGAAATTAGGGATTGCGCCTGAGGAAAGACGATCCCGCCGCAAAAAAAATACCCTTACATCAAAAATTATACGTGCGATTCTTACGGCAAGTGACCCCAAAATCGCCATCCCGTTAATTGTTGCAATGATTGCAATAGTTGTTGGTTCGGTCGTTTATTTTGCCTCGCCGCCAAAAGTAATGCCCCCACCAGAAATATTTACACGCGCTCAGCCAGATCCGCGCCCATCATCAACCGAGACACCGAAACCCGGCCAAGAAAAAGAGCAAAGCGCACCCGAGGGCGCGACGCAAGATGCCCCAGCGGGCGATCAAGCAGCCGCCATTGTGCCCGAAGGCGAAGAAGACCCCATGGTGTCAAAATGGCCAAAACCGGTTTTGGTTCAACCAATGCATTGGCCGTTGATACGTGAAAACATAAAAGACCCCATGGTTGCTTATGCAACAATTATATATGTAAACGGTTCTGCCGGGGTTTCGGCTTTGTGCATAAATTATCCGGCAACCAAAGAAAGCTTGCTTGTTGCATTTGGCAGTATTGGTATTGGCAACAGGCAACCCGATTATGCCGAGCGTCAAAAAATAGCCGCAATAGCAACAAACCTAATGAACAAACGTATGGGCAACTTTGTTGACTATATTGAAATTATCCCCTACGGCAACGAAGGGTACCGCGCGACAAACACCCCACCTTGCAGGCTGGCACGCTAAGCGTGCGTCAAGGCACGCACCGGCTACATTTGGTGGGGTTTATAAATTATGCCATTGGCCGCTTGTAGTTCGCGAATGTAAACTATTATTGCCTCAACCTCAGATGGCTTTACATGTTCTTGTCTGGGCATATCGCCATAGGGCCAGTGATGTCTACGCACCCCAAGGCTAACCGCACGGCGGATTGCCTCATCAGCATGGTGGCCGGGGTTGTAAATATCATGAACTAACGGCGGGCCTTGATCTGTTCCCGCGCCATTTTCGCCATGGCATTGTGCGCATGTGGCATTGAAAGCAGCTTCGCCACGTTTCGCTTTTAATGAGAAATCCGGAACCTGCACCATAACGGGCGCATTTTCGTTATTGGAAGAATTTCCCATATTCCAGAAAATTAAACCAACTCCCAGAACTAAAAATCCGGTTACAAAAAGTGCGGGCGCATTGAACTTCATCATTTTTTCCCATTGTTTATGGCGTTTGTAGCCATTTCGTCGGCCGGATAATAATCATTACCCTAGGGGGAAGGTCAATCCCAACGTGGTGGGCTTAAAAATCGCCACCCCAGATTTAGAAAAAGTTAGGAAAATAAGGCCATAATCGAACCCAAAGGCCGTGCGTCCGGGGCGCGAAGCTTATGGCCAACAACAACTAAGGCCGACGGTAAAGCATGGGAAACGGGCTCAAACATTGTTCTGTATTGGTGGTTGACGATAACGCATCGTCAAGAACCATACTGACCTCAGCGTTAAATGAAATTGGTTTTGGCTATGTTCGCTCGGTCAGCAACGGGGCGATGGCCATGTCGCACCTTGTGCAATCTGTCGATGCACCGATGAACGGGTCAACCCCACCGGTTGACCTGGTGCTAAGCGAATGGAACATGGACCCGGTTGGCGGTCTTGTTTTGGCCAAATGGATAAGAATGAGCAAAAATTCACCCAATAGATTTTTGCGCATGGGCTTTGTCAGCGGCAATCTTGATGCAGAAAAAATAGAATTATCCCGTTTGGCAGGTGTAAACGGCGCAATGTCAAAACCGTTTACCATGGCCAAACTTAAAACACACCTGACAAACATTATGACCGCAAATCCGGTATTTGTTAAAAGCCCATCATATTTTGGCCCGACCCGCAGGCGACGCAATAGTGATGTTGTGTTAACTGAACGCCGTCATATGCGCGACATTACCAACGAAGATTTAGGCCAAGGCATCCACCCCGAACTAGGCGGGTTTAATTTACCCAACTATATGGCACAAATAATGGATGGCACGCCGCGTGAACAAATTGATTTTACCGCACTTAATTGGTCGCACACGCTTTTACAAAATTGGAGCGAGGATTACGCCGATTGGATAAAAAATGATATTGCCGAAATGCGCAATGCGCTGGGCATAATAGTGCGTGGTGAAAATCATCGTGCCCGTGCCCTATCGCTTTTGCATGGCAATGCTTTGCGCATGATACGCGAAGGCGAAGCAATGAATTATCCTTTGGTCTCGGCTTTCGCCCGCACCTTAAAGGCGGCATTTGAAGGAACCCAAGGAAACACCAAACAAGTTCTTGAAATTGCCGATACCTCTATCCAGGGGCTCGAAGCAGTGGCCAGCGCCCATGCGGCTGGCCGCGGCGGTGATGTCTCTTACGCGCTTGAAGCATCGTTGATGCAAATGGAAAAAAAGCTCGGCCACATTAACCCCAAACACGAAAGCTACCCCAAAAGCCACTACGGCGGGCTTATTGCTTAATGAATGATTAGAAAATACCGATTTTCTTGAATTCGGCCATCGGCTTTCCCATGTTTTAAGCATGACCAGCAAAAAACCATCGCAATCGAAATTGCCCACAATTTTTGTTTGCACCAATTTTCGCAGCGGTGTTCATTCATCATGCGCGGCGCGTGGATCAAAAGATATTTTCAAGCAATTGAAAAAACTTGCCAAAGAAAAATCAGGCGACATTGTGGTTGAACAAATAGTCTGCCTTGGCCGGTGCGAAGAAGGCCCCAACGTACGAATTGCCGGACAGAAAATAATAAACTCGGTCGGCATTGATGATTTGCCGTCAATTTTAGATGCGCTATTGGCTGCGGGTAATAAGTAGGGCAATATTACAAACAATAATGCAGCAACTTCGTCAGGATGGCCGTTTTTAAGGGGCGATGGCATGGACCACATAGCGCATTTCAGGGAAATGAGCATTCGCGCAATAATAGCCATTGCGTTTATGGTCATGCTCGGCGTGTTTGTGCTGGGCGTGGGCTTCGTCTTGTTTTTTTCTTTATATGGCTCTGCCAATGCGATTTGGGCTTTGGGCGGCGTGGTTATTGTTTGCGGTGTGGTTGTATGGTTGTGGACAGATCGCATGCTGGTGGCAAGGCTGCACGACCACCGCAGCCTTCCGGCAAGACCAGAATTTTATGATTTTCAAGATCTCAACCAGCCCATGCATTGGGATGAAATGGGCGGCAGGGAATTAAAAGAATTAACCTATGTGGTTTTTGATACCGAAACCACCGGGCTTAGCCCATCTAGCGGTGATGAAATTATTTCCATTGGTGCCGTTAGAATTACAAATGGCGAAATTGATGAAGCAGGTGCGTTTTACCGTTTAGTCAATCCGGGGATGAGCATACCAAAACAATCAATCCAATATCATGGCATTACCGATGACATGGTG
>JAOULV010000097.1 GCA_029881835.1 Rhodospirillaceae bacterium | reverse complement strand
ACGCTGGGGCCGATGTCGGGAAAGCGCAGCCGCGGTGAATTAGTGTTAGAAGCCCTGGACCATGCAGAAGCCACCATTGCCGCAGACGCCATTTGCGACATTAACGGGGATGCCTACCGTCCGTTTAATCTGGTGGTGGCAGACAGGCATAATGCTTTTTGGCTGTGCCTGAAAGAAGGCGACAAACGGGTCAACAAAACCCCCATCGTTGAGGGCGTTTCGATGATTACCGCCCATGACCTAAATGATACCGCTTCGCCCCGCATCAGACATTACCTTCCGCTTTTTCAAAAAGCCGCCCCACCCAACCCGGAAAAAAATGATTGGGCCAGCTGGCAAGCGCTTTTGGCAAGCAAACAAGGCCCCGGCACAAGGCCCGAAGACGCCATGAACATAGAAGAAGTTACCATCCCCGGGGCGGGTAGATTCGCAACCAAATCATCGTCCCTTATGGCAATTTCCAGCCCGCAGACGGCCATGGAAAGGTCATCAAGCGTATGGCTTTTTAGCCCCGGCCAGCCCGGAATCGGCAGTTGGCGGGCAATTGACACGAGCCCAGCTTAAATTGCGCTTTTAGGCCCCCCTTGAAAGTTGTTTTGGCTTCGTTGAAATGCTATACGCTTGCCATCTGACATAGGGCTTCTCAGGTGGGGGGCTTTATTCCCATTGTTCTTAAGGATCGATTTCATGGCCAAACGCAGACAGCTTTATGAAGGCAAAGCCAAGGTTCTTTTCGAAGGGCCGGAACCGGGAACGCTGGTCCAGTATTTCAAAGATGATGCCACCGCCTTTAACAACAAAAAACAAGGTACCATCACCGGAAAAGGTGTGCTCAACAACCGCATATCCGAATACCTGATGCAGCGTCTGGCCGAAATTTCCATCCCCACCCATTTCGTCCGCCGCCTTAATATGCGCGAACAATTGGTGCGTGAAGTTGAAATTATTCCGGTTGAAGTCGTCATCAGAAACATTGTCGCCGGATCATTGGCCAAACGTTTTGATATGCCCGAAGGCACGCCCCTGCCCCGCTCAATCGTTGAATATTATTATAAATCCGATGCGCTGGATGACCCGATGGTTTCCGAAGAACACATCACCGCGTTTGGTTGGGCCGGCCCTGCCGACCTTGATGAAATTATGGCGATGTCGCTTAGGATAAATGATTTTCTGACCGGTCTTTTCCTTGGCATCGGTATTCGCTTGGTTGATTTCAAACTTGAATTCGGTCGCCTGTATGAAGACGATGAAATGCGCATTGTCTTGGCCGATGAAATCAGCCCCGATAATTGCCGCCTGTGGGATATTCACACAGACGAAAAATTGGACAAAGACCGTTTCCGCCGTGACCTTGGTGGGGTTGAAGAAGCATATCAAGAAGTTGCCAAGCGCCTTGGCATTTTACCCGAAGCCGCGCCCGGTGATGTGCCCGGTTCCGATACGGTTCAATAAAAATTAAAAACGGGAATAGATAAAAGTGAAAGCCACCGTCCACGTTACCCTTAAAAATGGCGTTCTTGACCCACAGGGAAAAGCGATTGAACACACCCTTTCCGGCCTTGGCTTCAAGGGCATCGGCGATGTTCGCCAAGGAAAGTTTATCGAGCTTGATATAGCCGAAAAAGACAAAACCAAAGCCCGCGAACAGGTTGATGCAATGTGCCGCCAACTGTTGGCCAATACCGTTATTGAAAACTACACAATCGAAATAATCGAATAATAATTTTATTTAAGAGTTAGCTCAAATTCCCATGAAAGCCTGCGTGATAGTATTTCCCGCTTCCAACTGTGACCGCGACATGCAGGTTGCGTTGGAGCGTTCCACCGGAAAAAAAGTGGATATGGTGTGGCACCGTGAATCTGATTTATCCGGATACGACCTTGTTGCCGTTCCCGGCGGGTTTTCTTATGGCGATTATTTGCGCTGTGGCGCCATGGCCGCGCGCTCACCCATAATGGGGGCAATTAAAAAACACGCAGATCGCGGTGGCTTGCTGTTGGGTGTATGTAACGGTTTTCAAATCTTGACCGAGGCCGGCCTGTTGCCGGGTGTGTTAATGCGCAATGCCAACCTTAAATTTGTTTGCCGTGATGTTGAATTAACGGTTGAGCGAAATGATACCGCCTTTGCTTCGGGTTATACCAAGGGGCAAAAAATCCGCATTCCGGTGGCGCACCATGACGGTAATTATTTCACCGATGACGAAACCCTAAAACGCATCGAAGGAAACGGCCAAGTGGCCTTTCGTTATGTTGACAACCCCAATGGATCACTTAATTCCATTGCCGGCGTCTATAACGAACGGGGCAATGTGTTGGGTTTAATGCCCCACCCCGAACGCCTGGTCGATGCCCAGTTGGGCGGAACCGATGGTTTGCCCATGTTTGATGCTTTGGCAAAGGGGGCGGCTTAGACCATGAGCAAAATAACCCCTGAAATAGTCGCCGAACACGGCCTGTCGAAAGAAGAATACCAGCTGGTTTTGCAAATAATGGGGCGCGAGCCCAACATTACCGAGCTGGGTATTTTTTCGGTCATGTGGTCGGAGCATTGTTCGTATAAGTCATCGAAAAAATGGCTGAAGACGCTGCCGACCGAAGCACCGTGGGTAATTTGCGGGCCCGGTGAAAACGCCGGCATCATTGATATTGGTGATGGCGATGCGGCCATTTTCAAAATGGAAAGCCACAACCACCCCAGCTACATCGAACCATACCAAGGTGCGGCCACCGGTGTTGGCGGCATTATGCGCGATGTCTTCACCATGGGCGCGCGCCCGATAGCTAACTTAAACGCGCTTCGTTTTGGCCGCCCAGAGCACCCCAAAACCCGCCACCTGGTTCATGGTGTGGTCGAAGGCATCGGTGGATACGGCAACTGCATGGGCGTGCCGACCGTGGGTGGCGAATGCGAATTTAATAAAAGCTATGACGGCAATATTTTGGTCAACGCCATGACCGTTGGTCTGGCCAAGGCCAATAACATTTTTTATTGCGCCGCCGCCGGTATCGGCAACCCGGTGGTTTATGTCGGTTCAAAAACCGGGCGCGACGGTATTCATGGTGCGACCATGGCATCAACCGAATTTACCGAAGATTCTGAAGAAAAGCGCCCAACGGTGCAGGTCGGCGACCCGTTCACCGAAAAATTATTACTCGAAGCCTGCCTTGAGCTAATGCAGACCGATGCAATTGTCGCCATTCAGGACATGGGTGCGGCAGGGCTGACATCGTCATCTTTTGAAATGGCGTCCAGCGGCGGGGTCGGCATTGATATGAACCTCGATAACGTTCCCCAGCGCGAACAGAACATGACAGCTTATGAAATGATGTTGTCGGAATCGCAAGAGCGCATGTTGATGGTGTTAAAACCGGGCAAAGAAGACATGGCGCGCGCGATTTTTGAAAAATGGGAACTGGATTTCGCCGTCATCGGCACCCTGACCGAACCAGACGCCGATGGTAATGGCCACATGGTGCTATATCACAAGGGCGAAAAGGTCGCAGACCTGCCCATCAATCCGCTGGCGCACGCCAGCCCCGAATATGACCGCCCGTGGGTACCAACACCAAAGCGCGAAACATTAAGCCCTGAAAGCGTGGCCGCCCCGACAAGCATAATGGGTGCGCTTAAAACCATGTGCGGCGGCGCCAATGGATCATCCCGTCGCTGGATATGGGAACAATACGACCACATGGTCATGGGCGACACGGTGCAAAGACCCGGTGGCGACGCCGCGGTGGTGCGGGTGCATGGAACACAAAAAGCATTAGCCATGACATCTGACGTAACGCCGAGATATGTGTTTGCCGACCCGGTGATGGGTGGCAGGCAAGCGGTAGCAGAAACATGGCGCAACCTTACCGCCACCGGTGCGCGGCCATTGGCTATTACTGATAATATGAATTTCGGTAACCCCCAGCGCCCGGAAATAATGGGTCAATTCGTTGGCGCGGTTGAAGGCATAGCCGATGCCTGCCGGGCACTGGATTACCCGGTGGTATCTGGCAACGTGTCGCTTTACAACGAAACCAACGGCACCGGCATATTGCCGACCCCGACCATTGGTGGGGTCGGGTTGATTGACGATGTTTCTAAAACCGTTGGCATCGGCTTTGGGGGCGTTGGCCAAGCAATTATAATTATCGGTGAAACCCATGGTCATTTGGGCCAGTCACAATACCTGATGGAAATTATTGGCCGTGATGGCTTGGCAATGGAAGACGGCGCCCCGCCACCGGTTGATTTGGCGCTTGAACGCAAAAACGGTGATTTTGTTCGGGGCGAAATAATTTCAGGCACCATTAGCGCGTGTCACGATGTATCGGACGGCGGTATTTTGGTTGCACTGGCGGAAATGGCCATGACGGCAAACATTGGCGCCAAGATAGAAGATGTAAGCGGGCAATTACCCCTACATGCGTGGGGTTTTGGCGAAGACCAGGCGCGCTATATAATTACCACATCAAACCCCGAAGATGTATTAGAACGGGCTGAAAAATCAGGGGTTTGGGCAACCCTTGTGGGCACCACCGGTTCTGGGGAGTTGACGATTGGCGATGAACACTCCATATCTGTGGCAGAGCTTAAAAACGCGCATGAAAGCTGGATGCCGGATTTCATGTCGCACCCCGAAGCGCACTAATAATTTTTCACCTTCGGCTTAAATTTATTTAGGAAATTACCCATGGCAATGGACGCGGCCCATATTGAAAGCTTAATCAAAGAAGCATTGCCCGATGCCGAAGTGCATATTGAAGATTTGCGTGGCGACGGCGACCATTATGCCGCGCGCGTAATATCAAAAGAATTCATCGGCAAATCCCGCGTGCAACAACACCAGATGGTTTATAACGCATTGCAAGGGCGCATGGGCGGCGAACTGCACGCCCTTGGCCTGCAAACATCTGCCCCTGATGCTTAAATAACAATTTTTTTAAGGACACATATAAAATGAGCGACAACCCCGTATTCGCAAAAATCCAATCCGAAATTGATGAAAACCCTGTTTTGCTTTTCATGAAGGGCAACCCGATGTTCCCGCAGTGCGGTTTTTCCGCAGCCGTGGTTGGCGCGCTGACCCAGATGCAGGTAAAATTCAAAGGCATTGATGTTTTACAAGATGGTGAAATTCGCGAAGGCATTAAAGCGTTTTCCAACTGGCCGACCATCCCCCAGCTTTATGTTAAGGGTGAATTTATTGGCGGCAGCGATATTGTGCGCGAAATGTATGAAACCGGCGAACTGCAAAAAATGTTTGACGATAAAGGCATTGAATACAAGGCGGTTTAATATTGTCTTTTGACAAAAATTTCACCCCACCAAATCAGGAACGCCTAGCGACGCATCCGGTTTATTCGGCCATTGCAACCGTAGATGATTTAAAAATATTTATGGGCCATCATGTTTTCCCGGTGTGGGATTTCATGTCGCTTATTAAATATTTGCAAGGAAAATTGGCCCCCACAACATTTCCATGGGTGCCAACTGGCGACCCCAGCGTTGTGCGGTTTATAAACGAACTGGTGATGGAAGAAGAATCCGATCAAAACCTGCCCGGCGGCGCAAACAATGGCGGACCTGAATTCCTTAGCCATTTTGCCCTTTACATGGGCGCCATGAAAGAAATCGGCGCTAACCCGGACAAAGCAGTTGAATTTACCAGTATTGCGGCCAGCAAAGGTTTTCAGACGGCGATTGATTCCGGCCTTGCGCCACAGCCTGCGGCTGAATTCATGGAAAAAACATTTTCCTTTATAAGCACCGACAAGCCCCATGTGGTGGCAGCGGCATTTGCGCTGGGGCGTGAACACGTAATCCCGGAAATGTTTCGTTCATTTCTAGCAAAAATGAACATAAGCAAAAATGATGCCCCGGCATTTCATTAT
>JAOULV010000096.1 GCA_029881835.1 Rhodospirillaceae bacterium | reverse complement strand
ATGCTCCAGTGCATTTAGGGCCGGGCTGGAAGCAAACATCCAGCCGCGAAAAATAGATTTTGCCGGCTCAAGCGGGCGAACTTCCCAGATATCAAGAAAAGCCGTGCTTTCCGGTGTTTCTTCCGGCGGGCGCTTGTCGCAATGGCGGGCAATTATTTCCAACGTGCCAAAGGTTACGGTGTCGCCCAACGGGGCTTCGATGGTGGAAACCCGTGCGGTTACCTTGTCCAGCCCCTGCAAAACCACTGTTTGATATGGCTCGGCCACGACTATTTGGGGAAGCAAGGTTACAAAACTGGTCGTAAAGGCATAAATTGCGCCTTTTTTCATGAAATTCATGACGGTTAGACCTTAAAGTCTGTGATTATTTATTTATCGCCACCGGTGGCCAAGAAAATTATTTCCCCAACCTGGTCTTCAAGCGAGCGAAAATCCTTGGTGCTTAAAATCTTTCCGCCGGGATCAAGAAAGTTCATCGCATTGCCTGTTTTAAGGGAAATGTATTTATCACCCATTAAACCGCTAGACGCGATTGATGCCTGAGTATCGGCCGGAAGCTTTATTTCCGGGGAAATGGACATTTTAACCACGGCTTCAAAGGTGGTCGGGTCAAGGTGGGTGTCCAAAACCGTTCCGACCTTTATTCCGCTGATACGCACATCGGAACCTTTTGTCAGGCCGCCGACTTTATAAAAATTAGCGCTGATTTCATATCCGGTTACCGCCTTTATTTCAGCCGTATTGTAGGCAAAATAAACAAACACGCCCGCAACTAACAAAACTGCCGCACCCATTATGGTTTCAACTGCATTGCGTCCCATCTTAGTTTCCTTCCTTAGGCGCTTCTTTGTTTGCCTTGCCTTCGCTGATGATAAGGTCGAGCAAGTCGCTAACAATCACCGCATCTTGGGTATAATCTATTGATGCACCGTCTTTTAATACCTCTAGCTCGCCACCGGGCTCAAGCACCACAAACTTGGAACCAAAAAGACCATCGGTGTGAATGGCGGCCGAGCTATCCAATGGTATTTCAACCCCGCTATCTATGTTGAGGGTTACAACGGCGCGAAAGTTATCATCCAGGCGTTGCTGGCCAACCTTGCCAACCTTTAGACCGCCAAGACGTATTTCATCGCCCTCAAACAGGCCATCAACCTGATTGAACACGGCTGTTAATGCGTACGTACCCACTTGGGCCTTGTCGGATATTTTGGACCCGCTGTATGAAAGCGCCATAGAAATGGCCAGCGCACCCAGCACAACCGCACCAACAACTGCATTTCTAGTATTTTCGTTATGGATTAACATGTCGGTTCATCACATTGATTTATATGTTAAATATTGAAATATAATCGGAGCGTAATATGGCCACTGTATCCTATGGCCGCCACGCTTTCACGCCTGAACTGTGGGCTTCGGTGCCACCTGCCAAATCGGAACCTTCGGGAACGTACGCACCCCTCGTTCCGCTAAGGTTGGGCAAATGGGCAAGCTGCCATTCTTTTGGTTGGGCCGCATCTTCAGATAGCGGAACATCAACGGTCTGGTGGAGCCATGCGTGCCATTCGGGTGGAACTTTTGACGCTTCTACCCGGCCATTATAAATGACCCATCGCCTTTCCCGGCCGTAAAGCTTGGACCTATTGGAAACGTAATAACGATTACCGAATTCATCCGACCCGACCTTGTGGCCAAAAATGGCTGTGTGAATCCACGTTCCAAAAGATGTCATAACCGCCTACCTTTGTTGCCTTTATCTATTAATTGCTTACCCTTATGACACCGAATAAGCCATCTAGTCCAGTACCACTAAATTCAAGGAAGCCCGTTTGCGATTCTCTCGCATTTGGGTGCGATGGCTTATCCCCATAAATACGGCCAACAATGGTCACATCCTGGCATGTTGGCAAAAAATACTAGGTATTTCAGTCAACAATAAGGCTGATTTACCCCACCACATTTTGTTTACGCAGGTATGACGTTTTTAAAAAAAATAAAATAATTTTAGTTTTGCCAAGGACTCAGGTAATCATGATAACTAATTGTTTTACAACAATAATAATACATCATTAGCAACCTTTTTGCACACCCCATGCATAAATCGGGCCTATAAATCACCTTGCTAGGGCCCTCTCATTTGCGCTACATCTTGTGTGTCTCGCGATCAATGATACGCAAGTATTGTGCTCCACCCAATATGTGGGGCAACGGAGGTTTTTTTCCGTAAATCGCAGGATTTAGGGGGAGTCTGAACACTGAGACTCATTAAAAATTAAACCAAAAACAAGAGCCAAAGGGGCTAAGAAAAATCATGCGAATCAAGCGTCACTTTACCAAGAAGGGTCAATCCCCATATGCCAACATCGAATTCCGTTCCGCAACCAGCGAAATACGCAACCCCGATGGTTCGGTTGTGTTCAAGCTGGACGATATGGAGGTCCCGGCGGGATGGTCGCAAGTTGCCTGTGACGTTATTGCGCAGAAATATTTCCGCAAAGCTGGTGTTCCGTCCAAGTTAGTGGCGGTTGAAGAAAACACCATCCCCTCTTGGTTGTGGCGCCACGAAGAAGACAAAGCGGCATTAAAGAAAAAACCCGCCGATAAACGCTACAAATCAGAAACCAGCGCCAAGCAGGTTTTTGACCGTTTAGCCGGAACCTGGACATACTGGGGCTGGAAAGGCGGATATTTCGATTCCGAAAAAGATGCGCGCGCCTATTTTGATGAAATGCGCTTCATGCTGTGCAAACAAATGGGTGCGCCCAACAGCCCGCAGTGGTTTAACACCGGTCTGCATTGGGCTTACGGCATTGATGGCCCCGCCCAAGGCCACCATTACGTTGATTTTGAAACCGGCAAGCTGGTTAGATCAAAATCCAGCTACGAACACCCCCAACCGCACGCTTGCTTTATTCAATCCATCCAGGATGATTTGGTGCAAGAAGGCGGCATCATGGACCTATGGGTACGCGAAGCCCGCCTGTTTAAATATGGTTCCGGCACCGGCACCAACTTTTCCAACCTGCGTGGTGCTAACGAAGCCCTTTCCGGTGGTGGCAAATCATCCGGCCTGATGAGCTTCCTTAAAATTGGTGACCGCGCCGCTGGTGCGATTAAATCCGGTGGCACCACAAGACGTGCGGCCAAAATGGTGGTGGTTGATGTTGACCACCCCGATATTGAAGAATTCATCGGCTGGAAAGTAAAAGAAGAACAAAAAGTTGCTGCCCTTGTTGCCGGATCAAAACTGGCGGCCAAAAACCTGAAGGCGGTTATGGATGCATGCCACGGTGGTGGTGATGGTGATGACCAGTCACGTTTTGACCCCAAGGTAAATTCGGCCTTGAAAAAAGCCATTATCGGCGCACGCCGGGCGATGATACCGGAAAACTATGTTCAGCGTGTTATCCAGTTTGCCAAACAAGGTTACACCGAAATCGAATTCCCGACATACAACACCGATTGGGATAGTGAAGCCTACCTGACCGTTTCGGGGCAAAATTCCAACAACACCGTTCGCATTACCAATGCTTTCCTTGAGCGCGTACTGCAAGACGGTGAATGGAAACTTATCCGGCGCAAAGACGGCGAAGTTGCCAAAAGCATCAAAGCGCGCGAATTGTGGGAACAAATCGGTTCTGCGGCATGGGCATCGGCTGACCCCGGCATCCAGTTTGATACCACCATCAATGAGTGGCACACCTGCCCGGAATCTGGTCGCATTAATGCATCTAACCCATGTTCTGAATACATGTTCTTGGATGATACCGCATGCAATCTGGCATCGCTTAACCTACACACCTTCCAAAATGAGGATGCCACATTGGACGTTCCGGCATTTGAACACGCGGTAAGGCTGTGGACAATTACACTGGAAATTTCTGTGCTGATGGCGCAATTCCCGTCGGTGGAAATTGCCAAACGTTCATACGAATTCCGCACCCTTGGATTGGGCTTTGCCAACATTGGCGGCTACCTGATGGAAGCCGGTCTTTCGTACGATTCTGACGAAGGGCGCGCCATTGCCGGTGCGATTTCGGCTCTGATGACAGGTGTGTCGTATGCCACCTCTGCTGAAATGGCTGGCGAATTGGGTGCGTTTCCCGGGTACGAGCCTAACGCACAATCCATGCTCAAGGTCATACGCAACCACCGTCGGGCGGCGCATTCGGAAAGTAATGGCTACGAAGGTTTGTCCATACTTCCCGTGCCGCTTGACGGGGACCAATGCCCCGATGGCGCGCTGGTTGCCGCATCACGCGAAGCGTGGGACAACGCATTAGAGCTTGGCCAGGTGCACGGCTTCCGTAACGCCCAGACCACGGTTATTGCGCCCACCGGCACAATCGGCCTGGTAATGGATTGCGACACCACCGGGATCGAGCCTGATTTCGCGTTGGTGAAGTTCAAAAAACTGGCAGGCGGTGGTTATTTTAAAATCATCAACCGCATGGTGCCGGCCGCGCTTAAGCGCCTTGGTTATGCCGAAGCCGAAATCGAAGCGATTGAACGCTATGCCCTTGGCCATGGAACATTGAAAAATTCCAAAGGTGTCATCAACAACGAAAGCCTGAAAGCCAAAGGTTTCACCGATGAAGCGCTAACCTTGCTTGATAGCGCGTTAAAAGACGCGTTTGATATCAAGTTTGCGTTTAACAAATACACATTGGGCGAGCCGTTTTGCAATGAAACGCTAAACATCAGTATCGAACAATTAAATGATGTTTCGTTTGATATGCTTTCACATCTTGGCTTTTCCGAAGAAGATATTCTGGAAGCCAACACCCACGTTTGTGGCGCAATGACCCTTGAAGGTGCGCCATTGTTGAAAGACGAACATTTATCGGTATTTGATTGCGCCAGCCCGTGCGGACGCATTGGTAAACGTTCGCTCAGCGCCGAAAGCCACATTCGCATGATGGCCGCCAGCCAGTCGTTCATTTCTGGTGCTATTTCAAAAACCATCAACATGAACAACAGCGCAACCATTGATGATTGCACAAATGCTTATATGCTTTCATGGCAGCTGGGCCTAAAAGCCAACGCGCTTTATCGCGATGGTTCGAAACTTAGCCAGCCGTTGCAATCAACCTTGCTTGACGAAGACATTTCCGAAGAAGAAGAAACAACGGCGGAAAAACTGGCCGGTGCATCAACGCCTGATCGCGCCGAAATTATTGCCGAACATATTATCGAGCGTTTGGTTGAACGTGAACGCCTGCCTGACCGGCGCAAAGGTTATACCCAAAAAGCCATTGTCGGTGGCCACAAGGTATATTTGCGCACCGGTGAATACGAAGACGGGCGCATCGGTGAAGTATTTATCGATATGCACAAAGAAGGTGCGGCGTTCCGTTCGTTGATGAACAACTTTGCAATCGCCATTTCCATTGGCCTGCAATATGGCGTTCCGCTGGAAGAATTCGTCGAAGCATTTACCTTTACCCGGTTTGAACCATCAGGTCTGGTCGAAGGCAACGACACAATCAAGATGTCAACATCGATACTTGATTACATCTTCCGTGAACTGGCCGTTAGCTACCTTTCACGCAACGACTTGGCCCACGTAAAACCGGCCGACATGATGCCCGATGCCCTTGGTTCCGGCCATGACGAAGGCGACCTAAGCACGGTTGAAGACGCCATGCAGACGGTTGCCAAGCTAACTTCACAGGGTTTTGTTCGCTCGCAAACCTTCACCGTTATTCGCGGTGGGGCCAAAGACAAAAAAGAAGCCCCAGCCAAGGTAGTGGAAAAAACCGAAACCATGAAAGCGACTGGCACAACCGGTTCGGTACCACAAACCGTATCGGGTGGCATGATGGAAACCGGCGGGACAACCGTAAGCGTTGAAAGCACGCTGGTTGAAACCGTTGACATACACATGGAACGCGTACGCGAAGCCCGA
>JAOULV010000095.1 GCA_029881835.1 Rhodospirillaceae bacterium | reverse complement strand
ATTACCGGGTTTGATAAAATTTCAGGAAATAAAAATGTTCCGCGACCAGATTTATTGATTGTGGCCCGTGGCGGCGGTTCGATTGAAGACCTTTGGGCATTTAACGAAGAAGTCGTTATCCGCGCGGTTGCTAATTGTTCTATTCCGCTTATTTCTGCGGTCGGGCATGAAACCGATACCACCTTAATCGATTATGCATCCGACCTGCGTGCCCCAACCCCAACGGCGGCGGCCGAAATGGCGGTTCCGGTAAAATCAGAACTTATGGCAAGCGTAATGGATGAAAGCGCCAGATTAATGCGTTTTGCCGCCCGCATAACTTCGGGGCGCAAAACGGTTCTTGCGGGCATTGTGCGCGGCCTGCCCGATTTGGTTGGCGTGTTGGGTACCGCCAGCCACAGGCTAGATGATTGGAGCGCCAGATTGGGCGGAAGCCTAAAAAGCGGGGTTGATCGCCGCCTTAGGCATCTTGCCGAAAGTGCCAGCGGATTGGTAAACCCACGCACCCGTTTGTCTTATGCCCGAAGCAGGCTTGAACAAGGCAACCTGCGCCTGTTGCGCGGGGGAAAAAAATATATTTCACAACGCATGGAAACCATTTCACAATCAGGGCGTTTATTAGATGGGTTTTCATACCAGCGGGTTTTGGACCGTGGCTTTGTCTTGCTACAAGATAAGTTCGGCAATGCGCTTACCCGGGCGGCAAAACTTAAAACCGGGGATGACGTAACGTTACAAATGGCCGATGGCAGGGTCGGTGCGCGCATCACAACCAAGCAATCGCCACAAGCACAACAAAAAACCAAAACCAGCAAAACCGATACAAGGCAGGGAAAGTTATTGTGAAAAATAAATTTGTAAAAATATCTTTGTTTTTTTTCGCAATATTTATTCCATTTTATATTGCGACCAGTATTGCAGCGGGCGAAGACATCTCGTTTGATGGCAACTTTACCCAAGGCGGCCTTGTCATTGGCAACGCACCCATTGGTTCGCAAGTAAAACTTTCCGGCCAAGATGTTGCGGTTGCAAAGAACGGTATATTTGTTGTTGGTTTCGGCCGTGATGCACCAATGCAGGCCAGCCTTGAAATAAGCTACCCCGATGGCCGGGCAGAAATGCGCACGCTTACAATTGCTCCGCGCGAATATGATATCCAGCGCATTGACGGCCTGCCCGAAAGAAAAGTAACCCCCAAGCCCGAAGACATTGCCCGGATAAAATCTGACAATTATAAAATTGGCGAAGTCCGCGTAACAATAAGCGAATTAACCGATTTTCTTTCCGGCTTTGATTGGCCGGTAGTGGGCCCCATATCGGGGGTTTATGGTTCGCAACGCATACTTAACGGCAATCCTAAAAATCCACATAACGGTGTTGATATTGCGGCGCCTGAGGGAAGCCCCATCAAGGCGCCGGCAGATGGAATTGTGGCATTGGTCCATCAAGATATGTTTTATACTGGCAAAACCATGATGATAAATCACGGCCTTGGCCTTAGTACCGTTTATGCCCATATGGATTCAATAAACGTTAAATCAGGGCAAATGGTAAAAAAAGGTGACCCCATTGGTACTGTTGGGCAAACGGGCAGGGCGACCGGGCCGCATTTACATTGGGGGATGACATGGAAAACCACCCACCTAGACCCCCAGTTGGTGGTTCCACCAATGCCCGCAAATAAATAATTAGGTGGCCTAATCGGGCCAGCGTCGATGCAGCCATAGCCATTGACCGGGGTTTTGTATTATCCAATCTTCCAGCATTTTGTTGACCATTAGCATTATTGTGGCAACGTCTTTTTCCCGTTCGCCGGTTTTTTCAAACTTAAGCGGCGGGTGAAATATTAACCTGAAATGCGACCCGTTTGTTCTTAGGCATTGCAATGGCACCATCGGTGCATCAAAACGCAAGGCAAATTCTGCCAACGCGGTTCCGGTCATGGCATCGCGCCCAAAAAACGGCAGGGAAATTCCGTCATTTAATTTTTGATCAACCAAAATGCCTAGCGATTGCCCTTTTTTTAGTAGCGAAAACGCCCGTTTGGCGCCGGGTGCGCCCTTGGGTATAAGCTCACCGGAAAGCGGGCGGTTGGAAAACATTTTAAACATAAGCGGGTTATTTGGGGCGCGATAAAATGCGTTGACCCTAACGCCGTGCATGCCACCAACAATAAGCGGCAATTCCCAGTTGCCCATGTGAGCACCGAAAAAAATTGTCGGCACACCATTTTTTCCGGCACTTAACAGGTGTTCTATGCCTTCAATGGAAATGCGGTTTGTTAGTTTATCAATTAGGGCGAATTCAACCCCGGTGCGACCAAGGTTTTCCCAAACGTCTTTTATTATTTCTTCAATTTCTTCATCTGATTTGTGCGGAAACGCCATTTTAAGGTTTTTTCTGGCGGTCCGGGTTGCGCCCGCTACGAACGGCCCAATTAACCTTGCGGTTTTGCCACCAAGTTTTGATGCCAAGTCCAATGGAAGCAGGCGCAAAAGAAAAAACCCAACGTAGGCAAAAAATGCAGATACATAATCAAGCAGACGTATAGGGCGGTAGCTAACCGGTTCTAGCTGTTCGGATGTTGGCAGAAAAGATTCTTTAAGCATCGCTTTCAATGCTTCATCATCCTGATCGGACAATTTTGTTTTTACTTTTAATACAAATACCTTTTCAAGCAGGTATTTGGGTATTTTTACCGCGTCTTTTTCGGTGGTAACAACAACCGAGTTATTTTTTTCCGCATATTTCAATATTGGTAAAATATCGTTTTCTGAATACGGGTGATGGTCGGGGAAGGGGTATTTACGTTTAATATTGCAATCAATATTTTTTAGGGTTTCAAAAAACTTTTCCGGTCTGCCGATACCGGCAAAGGCAACGACATCGCGGTTTTTTATTTCTTCAGCGTTAATCGGTTCAAGTGATGCCTGCATAATTTTTATTGCAGGGTTAACGGCTTTTATATCGGCCTTGGCATTAAATTTGTCATCGCCAACAATCACCACCGCAGTGGCGCGGGAAATTCCGCTGGCTATACTTTCACGCAAAGGCCCGGCAGGTAACACCATTTTGTTGCCAAAACCATAACCGCCATCAACCACTACAATCGAAATATCTTTTTTGACCGATGGGTTTTGAAACCCGTCATCAAGGATTACAGCATTGGCATCATTATCAATTGCCGCCATTACGCCAATTTTGCGATCTTTGGCAACCCAGGTGGCGGCGGTGCTTGCCAGCAAAATTGCCTCATCGCCGGTTTCATCAAAATCATTGTGTTCATTGTTTACCATTAGCGGCCATGTGGCCCTACCACCATAACCACGGGTAACGATATGCGGGTTTTTGCCAAGCTTTTTAAGCTGTTCGGCAATATGAATAGCCATAGGGGTTTTCCCCGCCCCGCCCGCAACAATGTTGCCAACGCATATTACCGGAACATCTGCTTGCCACGGGGTGGTTATGAGGCGTCGTGCGGTAGCAACTGCTTGGTAAATTATAGCAAACGGGTAAAGCGCCCATGCAATCGGGCCGGCCTGTTGCCAGTGTTTGGGGGAATAAAGTTTGGGCAAACTAATCATGGCCCATCATCGGCTTTTGTAAAAAAAGGTTCAAGCGCCACCATTACTTTTTCAATTATATCCGCCATAGATTTAGCCAAATTAAGGGCGTTTGCCGCCATTTTTTCGCATTCAGTCGGGCTGGTAAGTAAGTCAGAAATGGTTGGCGCCAATTCAGTAGGGTTCGATATTTGCATTGCCCCGCCGGCTTTAAGCAAAGCCGATGAGATATCTTCAAAATTATCCATGTTGGGGCCAAAAACAATCGCGCTATCAAGCCATGCGGCCTCAAGCGGGTTTTGCCCGCCTGTACCGACAAGCGATTTGCCCATAAATACAATTTTTGCCAGCCTTAAAAAAATTCCTAATTCACCCATGGTGTCGGCCAAATAAATATTGGTATCAGGATTGATTTTTTGCCCGATAGCGCGCCTTGATACATTCAAGCCAAGACCCGCAAGCTCAGTTGCTATTTCCCCGCCACGTTCAGGGTGGCGTGGGATTATTACGCTTAATAATCCGGTATGGTTTTTTTCCAATATTTTATGCGCTTCACCAATTATGGATTCTTCGCCGGGGTGGGTGGAAACACCAAGCCATATTTTTCGCCCGCCAATTTCAAGCTTTATTTTTTCCAGTTCATTTTCATCAAACGGTAAAGGGTCTGACGCGTATTTAAGGTTGCCCGGCGCGCTGACATTGGGCGCACCAAGTTCGGAAAATCTTTGTCCGTCCAGCTCGCTACCGGCCAGCACTGCTGAAAATGATTTTAGGATTTGTTTTATTATTGCCGGATAACGTTGCCACCGTTCAAACGAACGCTTCGACATGCGCCCGTTTAGCACCACCATAGGTATTGCCGATGCACGGGTTTCAATAACCATATTGGGCCAAAATTCAGATTCAGCCCATATGGCGAAATCCGGTTTCCAGTGTTCAAGAAAGCGTCTTATGTATTTTACCCGATCAACCGGAACGTATTGATGAATAGCGCGTTCGCCCAAACGTTCTTTCATTAATTTTGCCGATGTTACGGTTCCGGTGGTAATCAGCACCGACCAGCCAGGGTATTTTTTTAAAATATTTTCAATTACTTTTAGCATTGAAATTGATTCACCAACGCTGGCTGCATGAATCCATACCAATTTTCCAACCGGGCGATCAATCGAAGGTATGCCAAGGCGTTCATTAAAACGTTTTGTATCTTCTTTGCCGCGTTTCAGACGACGCATCAGATAAAGCGATATCAGCGGCGCACCAAGCGATGTCAGCATGCGATAAAATGAAAGTATCATGGCACACCCTTATCAAGCGTTGCCGGCGCAGGCGTTGTTATGCCGGTTTCACTGTCCAGATTTTGTGTCATCCGGTTAAGGGCTTGTTCCATTTGAACGCGAATATTTTCCAGCTGTTCAGTCGTGCTATCGCGCGGCACTTCAATTGGTTGACCTATGACAAATATACCTTTGGCAAAAGGAAGCGGTACTATCATCCGGTCCCAGGTGTCCAGCATTTTGCAAGGCGACATTGAATTGGAAACCGGAATTAAAACCGCACCCGACATGCGGGCCAAATCAACCGCACTTTTTTGCATGCGCTGGCGCGGCCCGCGCGGGCCATCGGGGGTGATGGAAACTATGCCGCCGTTTTTTAAAACCTTTAACATCCCACGCACCGCTTCGGACCCGCCCTTGGATGTCGAACCCCAAATAGTTTTAACCCCAAGGCGGTTATAGGTTGCGGCCGCAATTTTTCCATCGCGATGCGGTGTGCTTAATTGATGTAATGGTTTATCGCTTTGCCAGCCAAAGGCATTGGCGACCAGACGTGAATGCCAAAAACAAATAATTATTGGCCGATTTTGCTCAATAATGGTTTGAACATTTTCCCAACCGCGCACTTCCCAGCGTCCGGTTATTTGCACCAAACGCAGGTAAGCAACGCCAATAAAAGACACCGTGTTTTGCGCCCATGTCTGGTTAAGAATTTTTTTGTAAAACTTCACTTAAAAGACCATGCCCCCGCGTTCACTGGTGGTTTTATTCGTTATCGTCTTCAAACTGTAAATGATAAAGTGTTGAATACATGCCGCCCTTATCAACAAGCTCGCTATGGCTTCCTTGTTCTATGACCTGGCCCCCGTCTAGAACATAAATAATGTCGGCACCGACAACGGTTGATAGCCTGTGGGCGATAACCAGCGTTGTCCGGTTTTTCATTAATTTATCCAGCGCGTTTTGCACGTTGCGCTCAGACTCGGTATCAAGCGCCGATGTTGCCTCGTCAAGCAAAAGTATGGGCGCATTTTTTAACATTGCGCGCGCAATGGCCAAACGTTGGCGTTGC
>JAOULV010000094.1 GCA_029881835.1 Rhodospirillaceae bacterium | reverse complement strand
GGGAACGTATTCAACCCCGACCTTTATCACGGTAAATGACAGGCTCCACATTAATGCCAGAACCAACAGAACAAACAGTTCGCGTGCAGGAACCCTTAACAATGCTTTTCCCCGTTTGATTCAGCAAAAATATTACAACAAAAACCACAGCAACAATGGCAATGATGCAAATGACATAACGGTTGAAAGCACAACCGCGCCTGCCACCGTTTCTGGATCGGTGTTGTATTTTTGTGCAAAAAGATAATTGAAAACAGCAACCGGAAGGGTTGATTGCAGTATCAATACACCGCGCATTACGCCTTCAAGGTCAAACGCCTCGGCAATTGCCAAAGACACCCCAAACCCGATTGCCAACCTGAAAATAGAAATAAGAAAAGTTTTGCCGTAGGTTGAAACCTTCAGGCGTTGCAATGAAATCCCAAGGGTGATTAGCATCAACGGAATGGTAAAACCGGCCAATAGTTCTATGGTGTTCATCGTCCATTCGGGCAATTGAATGCCCAAAGACATTAAAACCACCGCCAACACCACCGCCCAAAGGGTCGGCACCCTAAGCAACGCCTTGGGTGATGAACTGCCCGATGAAATAGCAACGCCCACGGTAAACTGAAAAACTATACAAATCGAAAAATATGCAACCGCCAAGGCCATGCCTTCGGCCCCGAAAGCAAACAATGAAAGCGGAATGCCGACATTGCCGGTATTGGGAAACACCAATGCCGGAAGATAGGAACGAACCGAATAGCCCATTCCTTTAAGTAGCAAATATCCCGCCCCCGCAACGACGACTAAAAAACCAACCGTAAACCCTGCCATTTGCCCTAGGGCCGAAATATCAATATCAACCGTAAGCAAGGTTGAAAGAACCAGCGTAGGAACACCAATTGCGGAAACCAGGCTGGTAACCATTTCGGTGTCATAATGCCTGCCCGATTTGGCCCAGAAAAACCCAATTGCCGCACAAATAAATACGGGCACTACTATGGTAAATAATTGATACAGCATTGACGGGAGGTCCTTAGTTAATTGCCCTGAAGTGGTTTGTTAAAAAACAACTAGGTCAATATATGTTTAGTCTACGGTGGCAATATGCAAGATATTTGTGCCGCCGGGTATACCAAACGGAATACCGGCCACAATAACTATGCTGTCGCCTTTAAGGGCAAATTCCTCACGCATTGAAACCCTGACAGATTTACCCATCATTTCGCCAAAACTATCAACGTCGCGGGTGCGCATTGAATGAACCCCCCACACCAATGCCAACTGGCGTGCGACCGGCAGATTTGGCGTTAGGCCCAAAATAGGCACCGATGGCCGTTCACGGGCAATCCTGACCGTGGTTGATCCGGTTGATGAAAATGACACAATCGCCTGCGCCGTAATGGTATCTGCCACCTGTCTGGCGGCGGCACTTATGGCGTCGGCAGGTGTTGCTTCGGGCAATGAACGAGACGCTTCAACCATCTTGCGGTAAATGCGGTCACGTTCAACCCTGCCGATGATGCGATCCATCATGGCAACAGATTCAACCGGAAAATCACCAACGGCGGTTTCTGCCGAAAGCATTACCGCATCGGCACCGTCATAAATTGCGGTGGCAACGTCTGATGCTTCGGCCCGGGTCGGGGTCGGGGAATGCACCATGGAATCCAACATCTGGGTGGCAACCACCACCGGCTTGCCCGCAAGCCGGCATGCGTTGATTATGCGTTTTTGCTGAACCGGAACGTCTTCGGGCGGCAGTTCAACCCCAAGGTCGCCACGCGCAACCATTATTGCGTCAGCCTGTTCAACAATATCGTGCAGGTATTCAATCGCGCTGGGTTTTTCCAACTTGGCCATAACACTGGCGCGACCCTTTACGATGGCTTTTACTTCTTCAATATCAGCCGGGCGCTGCACAAACGAAAGCGCTACCCAGTCAACCCCCATATCCAACCCAACCTCAAGGTCGTGATGATCTTTTTCGGTCATGGCCGAAAGGGCCAATTCGGCACTGGGAACATTGACGCCTTTATGGTCGGAAATAATCCCGCCGTTTATAACTATTGTTTCGGCAAAATCTTTCCCTGCTTTTTCTACCCGTAGGCGGATTTTACCATCATCAATAAGCAGGTCCATGTCTTGGCGCAGGGCCGCAAAAATTTCCGGATGCGGTAACGATGCAACTGTTTCGTTACCCAAGTTGCTGGTCAGTTCAAGGCGAAATGGCTGGCCGTCTTCGAGCTTGGCCTGTTTTTTCTCAAATTCACCTACGCGCAATTTCGGCCCCTGCAAATCCATCAGGATTCCTATGGGGCGGGAAAATCTATCTTCCAGTTTACGGATTACTTCGTAGCGACGCTTGTGGTCGTCGTGCACGCCGTGGGAAAAATTAAGTCTAAATACATCGGCACCAGCCTCAAATAATTTGGCTATATCTTCTTCGGAAGACCGCCCCGGCCCCAATGTTGCGATTATTTTTGCGTTTCTGTTTCTTCTCATGATCCTGAACATAAAGCGAGGCGCAGGTTTGCGCCAGACTTTTCCTCATAACTAATTAAAAATAACCAATAAAATTAAAAAATGCCCCTCTTAGCCAACCAAGATACACCTAAAATCGTTAACATTAGTTAGCGTCGGTCCGGTTATTACCAAATCGCCCAGGGCTTCAAAAAACGAATAGGCATCGTTATTGGCAAGCATCCCGGCCCCATCCAAGCCAGCGGCGTTGCCCCGTGAAATGGTATCGGGCCCACATATGGCGCCTGCATTTTTTTCGGTGCCATCAATTCCATCGGTATCGCACGCGATTGCATGTATATCGGGGTGGCCCGCCAGCCCCAAAACCAGACCAAGCAGGTATTCGGCGTTTCTGCCGCCGCGCCCATTGCCCTTTACCGTAACTGTGGTTTCACCGCCTGAAATTATCGCGACCTTGGTTTTACCGGAATTGGCCATATCAATGGCTAGCCTCGCGTGGGCCATGCCCACTTCGCGGGCTTCGCCTTCTATGTCGTCACCTAGAATATGTGGTTCGTACCCCGCTTTTTTTGCAGCCTCGCCCGCCGCTGCCAATGCCATTGCCGGGGTTGCAACAAGATGCACCTCGCACCTTGCCAGGCGGGCATCACCCGGTTTTGGCGTTTCTTCTAATTTGCCGGCCAGGCCATCTTGCAAAATACGCAAAACATTTTTTGGCACGGTTATGGAATATTTTTCCAGCACCCCGATTGCATCGCCATAGGTTGTCGGATCGGCAACGGTTGGCCCTGATGCAATTACCGCAGGGTCGTCACCGGGAACATCAGAAATGCCGATTGTAACAACCCGCGCGGGATTTGCGGCAACGGCCAAACGCCCGCCCTTTATTTTGGAAAGGTGCTTGCGAACCGTGTTCATTTCATCGATTGCCGCGCCTGACTTTAATAATTTTGAATTTATTTCGCGCTTATCAGAAAGCGTCAATCCCTCACTCGGCAATGCCATAAGCGCCGAACCACCACCGGATATTAGGCAAAGAACCAAATCATCGGGGCTTAAGCCCGAAACCAAATTAAGTAATCGCCCCGCCACCGCTTCGCCTTGGGCGTCTGGAACGGGATGGGCGGCCTCAACCACCTCGATTGATTTTGTCTGAAGCCCATGGGCATAAGGAACAACCACCAGCCCCTCTATTTCATCGCCCCACGCGAGCTCAACCTCTAGCGCCATTGAGGCACCGGCCTTGCCCGCACCCACCACGATGGTGCGCCCTGCTGGCCTTTGCGGTAGATATTTAGCAATGCCTGCATCCGGGCTCGCCGCAAGAACGGCTGAGCTAAAAATATCCTTCAGAAGCTGGGTTTTATTGGAAACATCTGGAAAATCTGTCATGGACACCATCTATACTTAGGAAGCCGATTTTTTTAAATGCGTAAAATAAATATATTTTGTGCTTCATGCCTTGATTTGGTGAAGGCCGCAACCATAAGGTAAGATTAAACAAATAGAATCGCACAGCAAAACCCCGGGCACTTTCGCCTTTAGGAGAGGCTTAAATGGGCAAGTTCTCAAACGCATTCATGTCGCTTTTCCTTGATGAAAAAGCACGAAAGTCTGCGACGCAACGGGCAAAAGAACGAAAAATGACCGCCCGGGAACGGGAAATGCAGAGTTTGCGCGAAAAAATTGGCGACGTAATGACCCCCGAACGCCAAGAGCTTATCCAGCACGCCATGAAGGTCCGCACCGCCAAGGCCAAAATATTGGACGACCTGTCGGACGAACATAAGCAAAAGCTTTATGCCCTAGCCATCAAAAACCTGCTGCGCGAAGGCCGCGATGACGAGGGAACCGGTGGCAATGGCGGCTCCAATACCCCCTAAACGCCCTAAACGCCCTAAGCACCCATGTAATTTAGTTTTTTTGCCCACAAGCCTTGAAAAAAAGGTTTTTTTAAGCAAGTGTGGCCAATATTCTATATTGGTATAGATATAAATTCGGGAAAAACGGCATAAATCTGGGGTTTTATGTCGCCTGAAAAGAAACGGACAGGTAAAAATGACTGCGCCAATGGATAAAGCCCACGAAGATGCCCTCAGAAATGAGCTAATGGGCCTGCTTAGCTATATTAATCGGGTACGTGAAGAAATAGCCAAAATGTCACGTCCGGCGGACGAAGAACACCAGTTCGAGACCATGTCCGAACAGCTTGATGCTGTGGTCAAGGCCACCGATGAAGCGTCCAATACCATCATGGCCAGCGCCGAAAAGAACGAAACCCTGATAAATGAACTGCGCAAAGGCATTACCGACCCGAAATTAGCCGCGGTTCTTGACCAAATGTCGGCAAACGACATGGATATTATTCAGGCCTGTAGTTTCCAGGATTTGACCGGACAGCGCGTAACCAAGGTTGCACGTTCGCTCACCTACGTTGAGGCACGGGTTAATTCCCTTGCCGAAGTTTGGGGCAAGGACGAGCTTGAAAAGGTTGAGGTAAAAGCTTCAGAAAAATCCGAAGACGAAAAACTGCTTCACGGGCCCGCCCTGCCCAGCGGCAAAGCCATCAGCCAAGATGAAATTGACGCCTTGTTTGACTAGCCCTCAAGCATTCTGGGCTTAAAAAAAATCCGTATCTCGCCTTGATTTATTTTGCCATTTAGCCATGGTATTGCTAATTGTGCGTTCACCATCCCACTTAAGGACGAGGATACCCATGAATAAACTTATCGCATTCCTTCTCGCAATTTGTATTGGAACCTTCACCATGACCGATGAAGCTGTATCAGCAGAAATAAAAGATCCCGAAAACACAATTTTCCTCGACCTCAAAGATGGTCGCGTAACAATTGAAATGTTACCCGATGTCGCGCCCAAGCACGTGGCGCGGACCAAGGAATTAGTACGCCAAGGTTTTTATGACGGCCTGACGTTTCACCGCGTAATCGAAGGTTTCATGGCGCAAACTGGCGATCCCCTGGGCGATGGAACGGGCGGGTCCGGGCAAAACCTTCCGGCTGAATTTTCCGATGTCAGGTTTGAAGAAGGCGTTATCGGTGCGGCCCGTTCGCAAGACATTAACAGTGCGGATTCACAATTTTTTATCATGTTTGACCGTGCACCACACCTGAACGGTCAGTACACGGTTTGGGGCCGGGTAATAGACGGCATGAACTGGGTGCACCAGATTAAAAAAGGTTCGCAACGCTACAACGGTGAAATCGAGGGCGAACCCGATATCATTGTTCGCATGCAGATTGCTGCTGACGTAAAATAAATATCAACCAGCAATAGATTTGGCGATTGCATCCAATGCCGCTTGCGCATTGGCCCCGTCAGGCCCGCCGGCCTGCGCCATGTCTGCTCGCCCGCCACCGCCTTTGCCGCCCAATGCTTCGGAGCCGATGCGAACAAGTTCGACCGCGCTAAATTTATCGGTAATGTCTTCGCTGACGCCAACAACCAAAG
>JAOULV010000093.1 GCA_029881835.1 Rhodospirillaceae bacterium | reverse complement strand
TCAAAACACCTTGGCTAGCTCGGCCGATATTTAAGGAACCAACACATTGGGCGTGCCTGAACAGAAAATTGAACAAAAAATTGAAAAAATTACCAACCGCCAAGTCAGCGCCATCCGCCCTTTAAGTGGTGGCTGTGTGGGTGATGTTTATAGGGTGGTTATGCAATCGGGTCCGGACTTGGTTGCCAAAGTGGGTGATGGGCAAAGCGGGTTGGCGGTTGAAGGGGCATCGCTTGAATACCTAAAAAACCTTTCAGACCTTCCGGTGCCGGAAGTTTTGTTTAGTGATGATAATTTATTATTGATGACTTTTTTGCCATCCACTGGCGGGCTTGGCCCGGGCGCGCAGGCCCATGCGGGTGAACTGGTGGCAAATCTGCATTTGATAAGCCATGAAAATGGTTTTGGTTTTGATAGCGCCACCATAATTGGCGGGCTTCATCAGCCCAACCCGTGGAATAAAAACTGGGTAGATTTTTTTCGCGACCAGCGCCTGCTTTATATGGGGCGCACGGCGTTAGATGCGGGCAATCTGCCCGGCCAATTGATGAAACGTTTGGAAAAATTTGCCGGCGATCTTGGGCGTTTTATTCAAAGCCCGGAAAAATCATCGCTTATTCATGGTGATATGTGGACCGGAAACGTATTGGCCGATGGCGGGCGAATAAGCGGGTTTATTGATCCGGCTATATATTACGCCGATCCGGAAATCGAACTTGCCTTCACCCAAATGTTCGGGACATTTAATGATGCGTTTTTTAGCGCATATAAAAATATAAAAAAAATAAATGCGGGTTTTTTCGAAGAACGCCTTTCCATTTATAACCTTTATCCGCTACTGGTTCATGTGCGTCTTTTTGCTGGTGGTTACGTCGGCTCGGTTGACGCGACATTGAAAAAATTTGGGTACTGATTAAATGGCAAGCATTCCTGAATTAGTGATTTTTGATTGCGATGGCGTTTTGGTTGATAGCGAACCCATAGCGGCAAAGGTTTTGGCCCAATATATTTCCACCCATGGGCGTGCCACCACGACTGACGAATGTTTGGAATTGTTTACCGGGCTTTCCCTTAGCAGTGTTGAAAAAATTATCATTACAAAATGGCAAATACAGTTGCCGGATAATTTCGTTGAACAATTACGCGCCCTTGATCGCGCGGCATTTGAAAAAGAATTAAAAGCCCTGCCCGGTGCCGAACACATAATTAAATTGTTAAAAAGCCACGGAATAAAGGTTTGCGTGGCATCAAGCGGTAGCATTGAAAAAATAACCCATTCGCTTTCAATTACTAATTTGCTGGAATTATTTGATGGCAATATTTTTAGCGCAACCAATGTTACCAATGGTAAACCAGCGCCCGATTTATTTTTATTAAGCGCAGGTAAAATGGGCGTAGCCGCACAAAACACCATCGTTATTGAAGACAGCCCGGCAGGAATAACTGCTGGCAAAAATGCCCTGATGCGGGTTTTTGCTTTTAGCGGTGGCGGGCATACAAAGGCGCCCAATTTTATGGCGCGGATAAATAATGCAGGCGCGGATAAAAAATTTTCTTCTATGGATGAATTGCCAAAACTGCTGGGCATCTGAACGTCGGCGCAAAAGCTGGCGCCCGAATAAACGCCCAACCTTAAAATTTAAGCAAAAAACCCTTGCATACCTGCCATGTTTTGCGTGCATGGATTAAATCTCCATCTCAGTCGTTGTCCCTATAACAAGGCATAAATCATTAAAAATCAATGATTTAGGTGTGATGAACATCACACCCCTTGGTAAGGCAAGACCATAAACCGCGCGAAAGTTGGTGCGGTATATGAACATTAGCTGAATGGCATATTAAGGGTCGGTTCAATGCGGGTTTTGTATTTTCTTATCCAACGAACGGATGAACAAACAAAATTATCTGCTCACAAACTGAAACTGAATATGAATTTTAACAAGCAAAACGAAGGGACGAAAAAATGATACATACCATACTCGACCCCGGCAATATTTACGTTGTTGGTTTTGCCCTCATGTTCGGGTTCGCCGCGGCAGTTCTTTACGCTGCCAAGCGGACACAAGAAAGAAATGGCGAAGAAACCACAATATCAATGCGACCCATTAACGTGTGTCTTGCATTAGCCGCAACCATGTCAGCCGCAATGCTGGCCAAGGCTTCAATATTCGCCAATTTTTATGACACCTATTCAATTTATGCGCCGGGTGCATAAAAAGTTTGCAATCAGTTCAATAACAACACGTTCAACAAACACAAAAGGATGAATAAAATGAAAAAAGTATTTGCAATCGCAGCCGTTAGTGTAATTTCTTTAACCGCCTTTAGCGCAAACGCCGGTGTATCAGCAAGCGTGATTGAAAAAATCCACGCCAAACAAGCTGAAAACCGTGCAGCCGTTATGCAGTACGTTGCTTCCAAAAATAATGTTGCTGCCCCTGCACACCTGCAAGATGTTCTTAAAAACATTCATGCAAAGCAAGCTGCCAACCGCGCGCTTGTCAAAAAACAAATTAGCGCCAAAAATACCGAATTGCGTGACGTGATTGAAAAAATCCACGCAAAACAAGCTGCCAACCGCGTGGCAATTATGGAAGAAATTAAGCTTCAAGAAGCAGGCCGTTCGCAGCTAGGTGAGCGCAACTAACTTTTAGTGAATGAAATAATCTATCCCCCCTGGATTCTTTTTCATTCTTAAAAACGGTATTGTTTCAAAGACCATTTCCCCCCTCCCTCACTTTGGGATGATACCGAAAATGAAACCCGCCTCTTTATAAAAGGGGCGGGTTTTCGTTTTGTCTTTTGTTTTGTCTTTCGTTTTATCTATGGTGCCGGATTGGGAATTTCTTTGTGAATTTCGTTTATTGCCAAAATTATTTCGGGCGATAGCTTTAATTCATAAGCATCAATATTGCTGGTCAGTTGCTGCATTGTGGTTGCGCCAATTATGTTGCTGGCAACAAAAGGTTGCGCATTAACAAACGCAAGCGCCATGGCCGCCGGATCAAGACCATGATCTTGGGCAAGACTGGCGTAGCGTTCGGTCGCTTTTATGGCTAGTGGTTTGGTATATCTTTTGTAGCTATCAAACAGGGTTATTCTGGCACCAATTGGTTTTTTTCCGCCCAAATATTTGCCGCTTAACGTGCCAAAGCCAAGGGGCGAATAGGCGAGCAAGGGGCAATCTTCGCGCATGGAAATTTCCGCAAGGCCTATTTCATAACTGCGATTTAATAAATTATACGGGTTTTGCACACCGGCAATTCGGGGCAAGCCACTGCGCCCGGCGATTTCTAAAAATTTCATCACCCCCCACGGGGTCTCATTGGAAACGCCGACGGCGCGTATTTTGCCGGCCTTTTGCGCATCGGCCAATACGCTTAAGGTTTCTTCCAATGGTGTCCAGTTAACATCAAGTATGTCATGTTCATAGCCCAACTTGCCAAAATAATTTGTGCTGCGTTCGGGCCAATGCAGATAATAAAGATCAATATAATCTGTTTGCAGGCGCTTTAAGCTGCCATCAAGGGCGGCTTCGATGTTTCGTCTGTCGTGCTTGCGTGGCAGGTCGCGCATATAATCCAGCCCCGGACCAGAAACCTTGGACGCCAGTATAACTTTATCGCGCGCGTTTCTGGCGCTAAACCAGTTGCCGATTATTTTTTCGGTCGCGCCATAGGTTTCGGCTTTGGGCGGAACGGAATAAAGCTCGGCGGTGTCAAAAAAATTGATGCCCCGTTCAAGCGCCATGTCCATCTGGGCAAAGGCATCTTCTTGCGTGTTTTGTTGCCCCCACGTCATGGTACCAAGGCTAACTTTGCTTACTTTAATATCGCTGCGCCCAAGTGTAACAAAATCCATTTTACTTCCTTAAAATTTTTGTTTTTTTATTTGTTCTACCAACTGCAAAACGCTGGGCAACATTTGTTCGACAATTTTATCCACCCCTGTCACGTTTGGGTGGATACCATCATCTTGGTTAAGTTCCGGTTGCGCGGCAACGCCATCTAAAAAAAACGGATAAAATACCGCACCATATTGCGCCGCCATTTCCGGATAAATTGAATTAAATTCGTTCACATAGTCACTGCCTAAATTAGGTGGCGCCTGCATACCGGCCAACAGGGCTGGGGTTTTTTTCTGTTTTAGGGTTTTTAAAATTGCGTTGATATTTTTTCTGGTTTCACCGGGTTCAAGTGCGCGCAAACCATCATTGGCCCCAATGGCCACAATAACGCCGTCTGGCATATCGACAGGGCCGAGCAGCCAATTTAACCGGGCCAAGCCCCCGGCCGAGGTATCGCCCGAAACCCCACCATTGATTATTTTTATATTTAGGCCCATTTCTTTCAGGCGTGTGCTTAGCCTGTCTGGGAATGACAGACCCTTGTCCAGCCCGTAACCTGCGGTCAGGCTGTCGCCCAAGGCCAATATGGTTATGGTGCTATTATTTTGCGCCATTGCCATACCTGCCCCAGAAATGCCCCAGAGACAAAATATTGCTATATATATAAAACGGAAAAAACAGGAAGAATTTTTCATGGATAACAGTTTAGCAAAAGACCAGACGAATGGAAGCGGCGCAAATAATACTGCCGTGAGCCTAGGCGGGGTACATCTTCGCCTAAATAGTGATGCCGGTGAGGTCAATATTTTGCGCGGCATTGACCTGAAAATAGGTGCGGGCGAAACCGTGGGGCTGGTCGGGCCCAGCGGGTCGGGCAAAACATCAATGTTGATGATTGTCGCGGGCTTGGAAAAACCCAGCGACGGCAATGTTGAAATTGCCGGAACCGACATTACCCACATGAGCGAAGACGCATTGGCGCTTTTTCGCCGCAAGCATACCGGAATAGTGTTTCAAAATTTTCATCTGGTCCCAACCATGAATGCGTTGGAAAACGTTGCCCTGCCGCTTGAATTTGCCGGTACCCCTGATGCCTTTGAGCGTGCCGCCATACAGCTTGACGCGGTAGGTCTGAGCAAGCGCAAAACCCATTACCCCGGTCAATTATCCGGTGGCGAACAACAGCGCGTTGCCTTGGCCCGGGCATTTGTAACCGAGCCCACAATATTGTTGGCCGATGAACCGACCGGAAACCTTGACGGCAAAACCGGCGAACAGGTTATGGAAATATTGTTTGACCTGCACAGCCGTTTGGGAACAACGCTGTTGCTTATTACCCATGCACCACAATTGGCCGACAGGTGCGCGCGCATACTAACCATGGCGGATGGATTAGTTGTTGATGATAAATACAACAAATAATTCAACCACCCAATTGGCCTGGCGGGTGGCGCGGCGCGAAATGCGCACGGGTTTAAAAGGTTTTTGGGTATTTTTAGCCTGCATCACATTGGGCGTGGCGGCGATTGCGGCGGTGGGTTCGCTTAACGCATCGGTAAAAGCCGGTCTTGAAACCGATGCCAGACGCTTGCTTGGCGGTGATGCGGATTTTCGCACCCAGCATCTTGAAGCCAGCGATGATGCAATAAATTATTTAAAAAACAATTCTGCAAAAATTTCCAAAACCGTTGAAATGAAAGCCATGGCGCAAACCATGGCCGACCAAGCCAAGGCAAATACCACGCGTGCGCTGGTGGAATTAAAAGCGGTGGATGGCGCATACCCGCTTATAAGCGCGCTTAAATTTTCACCCCCCAGCGCCGATGAGCAAGGCATTCATAAATTATTGGAACGGCGCGGCGATATTTTTGGCGCGGCGGCAGACAGCAGTTTGCTGTTAAAGCTGGGTTTAACGGTGGGTGATAATTTACGCATTGGTAACGCAACATTTAATGTTCGCGCTATAATCGAACACGAACCCGACCGCGTGGCAACGGTAGTAAATTTTGGCCCCCGCTTAATGGTTTCAATAAATGCGCTGGACGAAACCGGTTTGGTGCAACCGGGAAGCCAGATCCATTACCACACCCG
>JAOULV010000410.1 GCA_029881835.1 Rhodospirillaceae bacterium | reverse complement strand
CCTTGCAAGCAACCCTCCACTAGAGCAGCCAGATCCGCTAGAACAATCAGAGGAAAATGCCGAGCAGAAGGAAATAGAATTGGTGTTTGAAGATAACGCCAATAAAGACGCCGCCCCGGATGAAACCGCAGCCAAAGAACCGGATATGGTTCCCGACCCATTTGCCGCACCAACCGAGGTCAGCAAGCTTGAGGCCAGGTTACCGCCACACCCCGCAACCGAAGAGGCCACACCAACGAAAGACGGCACAAAATCAGATGTTGTGCGCAACGATCTGCTTGATGGTCTTCTTGGTGATGAGGCCGAACCAAGCGTAGTCGAAGACAGCACCGGGCTGGAAGGATTGCTCGATAGCATGGATGAAGAACCGCAACAGGTTGCAGCGGTGCCAAGCGGGGACGACTGGGCATTAAAAGAGCTTGATTCCGCGTCGCTACCCGATACCCCTATTCCATCGGCGAGCGAAATAATACCTAGCGGAGAAGTCCTTGAGGGTGTTCAGCTTGCCCTAGGTGAAGAGGTGCATATTGGCCAGGAACTAACCGAAAAAAGACGTGAACTAATGCAACAAGAAACCATACATCGCCCTTGCGTGGAAAAACGCGATGACGGGGTTCTTTTTTGTATAGATACAATTTTCTGGCCGCTGGATATCGAAGAACATTTTCGGGTTGATACCATTATGTACCAAGGAACCCGTGCAATTGCCCGCTATGACGACGGGGCGGCAACCAATTTTCATTCAATGTTTGCTTCGAGCGCATTTGATATAGTGGCCAATTATTACACCACCAGATACGGCCCCCCGACAAAATCCATATCCCGGGCAATTGCACCTTTTGCCAAACCGCGCCAAGAAAACCCAACCATGATTTGGCAAAGCCGGGAACCGGGCACCGATTTGGTGGTTAATCTGGAAATAAGAAAATTTGACGATGCCCGTGGCGGCTTCCCCGACATCGAGCGCGGTGCCATAATGCTTTACAAAGGTGTGGGCGAGCCCATATTCCCCAAACTTTCACAGCTTGAACTTATGGTGTTAGAGCCAGACGACAAGGCCACCGCAGGCCTTAGCGCCAGCGAACCGGCAACGCCAGATTCTGTTTGGTGATTTGTTGCAAACGAATCGCAAAGCCTTAAAAACCCCCTAAACGCAATATCCGGCACACTCTAGCTTTGCGCAACATATTGAAAACAATGCATTTTTTTCAATCATCTTGAAGCTTAACTTTTACGACATATATTGAGGGCAGAATTTATCAAGCCTTACCAATGGGTAATATTGTTTATTTGAAAAGGAAGAAATTATTATGGCGGCACTTCTAACCAACCTGAGGAACACCGTAATTGCGGGATTTGTTCTGACCGTTGTACTGATTGTATTTGTAACCGCAGTTACCGGCGATATGTTTGACCCTAGCTTTGCCTACGGAACATTCATCACCCGCTGGCTGCATGTTGTTTCCGGTGTGATGTGGATTGGCCTGTTGTGGTATTTCA
>JAOULV010000409.1 GCA_029881835.1 Rhodospirillaceae bacterium | reverse complement strand
CAACTAAAAAAAGGGGGCGGTTCCGAAAATGGAAGTGCCCCTTTTTAATATGTTTTAAATATGTTTTAGCCGCGAAAGTAATGCGGGGTTATCCCATTTTGGCTGGCGGTCTTCCAAAACCACGCCGTGGGTGTCAACCGCCGGATGGGCAAGGTCGGGCGCGCTGACCGATACCTGAACCCAGCGCGGGACAAGTTCGTTATTGACGTCACTTATAATGGTAACCGCAAGGTCCTCTGCCACCTTCCAGCCGGTTTCACCCAACATATCAAGATAAACCCCAAACGAACCCGCATCCAAAACCAGCTTGTCGGGAACGTATCTTAATAACACGTTTGTTCTGGTGGAGCCTTCTTTGTCAATGTGGCCGGTAATGTTGACCATGTAATCAAGCCCGCCATCGGGGTTGGCCGTGCATTCAAGAAGCTTTCTTCTGCTGGTGATGTCCATTTTAAATTTTCCTTAGACGATAATGCTGTCACGGTTATTTTCCACCGCCATTGGTGGGAACTCAACAAAATTTCCCGGTGCTGCCTGAAACGCAACGCCGCCACCTATGCCTGTTAGCTCGGCCGCCTCGTTGTATATTTGGGCAATTTCTACCTGCGCGTTTTGTCCTAATGGTTTTTCGCTACGAATAATCAAATCAACCCTTGAACCGTCCGGTTTTACCAGCCCGTCAATCTGCATGTGGCCAATGTTGGATAAGTTGAAATCAAGAATAAATCTTTTTCCATCGCGCTCTTTTTCTTTTTTATCTTTGGGTTGGCGTTGATAAAGCCTTATGCGCTCAATTCTTTCGTTGCTATATATGGGTATCATTGCCATGCGCCAGTCACCACCACCGGGTTCGTCTGCTAATTTAGCCATGGCTTGGAATTCACCCCCCAAACGTGACAGCAGGTTGGGTCGTTCGCGCTCTATCAGGCGAACGGTGCTGTCGCCCAGCCAGTTTTTTAAATCGCCACCCCTTAGGGCAGAAAGAAAAAAAAGTATCTGCGAGGAAATTTTGTTTCCGGTTTGCGGTATGGCAGTTTGGATTATTTGCTGAAATCGATTTGGGTCTGCTGCTTGGATTGCCCGCAGGGCTTCGTTTAGCGAATCCCAAGTATTTGATTTTATAAACTGTTCACCCATGCCGACACGCATCATGGCGCCCGCCGCACTTGGTTGTTGGGCTATCCGTACATCACCGGAAACTTCAATTGTTATTTTACTGCCCAATGCGACACCGCCTTTTACGTCCAAGGCAATGGTGGCCGAAGGAAGCTGGATTATTGGCTGGCCCGACTGCGTTGTTCCGGTAACTACTCCGCTCATTATTGTTCCGCGGGCAAGGGTTAAAACCGCACCGCTGGGCCCGGCGCTGGGGGTCAATGAACCGCCCGTGGGGGCTTCTATCTTTATAACGTTGGCAGAAAACTTGCTGCCGCTTGGTATGGAAACACCGCCTGTATTGCCACCGGGCACTTGTTGGGAAGCACCCTGGCCGCTAGCGCCCGGGT
>JAOULV010000408.1 GCA_029881835.1 Rhodospirillaceae bacterium | reverse complement strand
TGATATCCGTTTTTATAATTTATTGTTTAATTTCAATGAATTAAAGCGAAATTAGGCGCGCAAAGCCCCGCCCGTGGCCTGGGCAACGCCATTTATTACCTTTTTACCGATGGCGTCTATTTCTTCGTCGGTCAGGGTCTTTTCCGTGGGCTGGATTGTTATTTCAATGCCTAATGATTTTTTGCCCTGACCCAGCGATTGGCCCGCAAACATATCAAAAACGCGTGCGTTTACAATGAGTTGCTTATCGGCCGCGCTGGCCGCGCGTTCCACATCAACCGCTTTTACCGCATCATCGACCACAAAGGCAAAATCACGCAAAACCGGCTGCAGGGCAGAAAGCCTTAAGCTTGGGCGTTGTTGGCTTTTTTTATTCTTGGGCGTCGGGAAAGCGCCTAAATTTATCTCAAAACCGCAAACTTGGCCTTTTAAGCCCATTTTTTTCAAAATTCCGGGGTGGATTTCACCAAAATGGCCCAAAATATTTTGTGGCCCCAACTGGAGCGAGCCCGAACGCCCGGGATGATACCAGCTTGGTGCCTGATCGGTTATTTGTGCCTTGGAAGCATCAATACCAAAGCTGGCGATAACCGCCATGGCATCGGCCTTGGCATCGAAAACATCTGCCTTGCGCGCCGGGCCATCCCAATTGCGCACAACGGCAAAGCCCGAACGCACGCCCACACAAACCGGGTATTGTTCATCGGCGCTATCGCCACTGAACTGGGGGCCGACTTCAAACAATGCGCCGTCAAAAAAACCGCGCGCGTCATTGCGCCCGATGGCGGCCAACAGATTTGGCAATATGCTTGGGCGCATTACGTCAAGGTCGGCTGAAATGGGGTTAAGCAGACGAACATTTTCACCCACACCACCAAACAGGTTCGCATCGCTTGACGGCATAAATGAATAGGTTACCGCTTCGACCATGCCGCGCCCCGCCAGCACCCGACGCAGGCCAAAACGCAGCGATTGTTCTTTGTTAATGGCGGGCTTGGGCAAGGCACTATCACGCGGTAACGACACGGCCGGAATTTTATCATAACCATGAACCCGGACTATTTCTTCAACCACGCATGCTTCACCAACAATATCGCCGCGCCACGATGGAACGGAAACGTCCCATTCATCACCGCTGCCGGAAACACCAAAGCCAAGCACGCTTAAAATGCGCGTCATCTGGTCGCGTTCAATTTTTATTCCGATAAGCTCTTTCACCCGGTCGGGGCGGAATTTAATTCCACGTTGCCATGCGGGCTCGGCCCCGGCTTCAACCGTTTCGGATGGTTCGCCACCGCAAATTTCCAAAACCAAACGGGTGGCAAGTTCAATTCCGGCCCGCGCAAAGGCTTGATCGACACTGCGTTCAAACCGGAAACGCGCATCTGAAATTATATTTAATTTACGCCCCGTGGCGGCCGTGCGGATGGGATCAAAAATTGCGCTTTCAATAAAAACCGATGTGGTTTCTTCGGTGCAGCCGCTTATCTCCCCACCCATTACCCC
>JAOULV010000406.1 GCA_029881835.1 Rhodospirillaceae bacterium | reverse complement strand
CATTGACTCAATCCCGTCTGCGCGCAAATCGCGCAATGATAATGCGCCGGTTCGTTTTGACAGGCCGCCACCGCCCATATCTGTCAGTAGCGGAAGATGGGCAAAAGTCGGTACCACGGCGCCCAAGGCTTCAATCATTTGCGCCTGCAAGGCGGTATTGGCAACATGGTCTTCGCCGCGCACAACATGGGTTATGCCCATGTCAATATCATCAATCGCGCTTGGCAACATATAAAGCCACGAGCCGTCTTCACGCCTGATAACCGGGTCGGAAAGATTTTTGGTTTCAAAATGAACCGGACCGCGAACCAGATCATCAAAATTTATATCGCCTGGAGAAAGCTTAAAACGCCAATGCGGGGCGCGGCCTTCATTAATAAAGCTTTCTAGTTTTTTATCATCGGGCGGGGTGTATATGGGCGGCAGGTTACGTGAACGCAGACGCTTTCGCATATAATCAAGCTCTTCGGCGGTTTCATAGCAGGCATATACCCTGCCCTGGCTTTTCAGTTTTTCAAAACCATCTTCATAAACGTCAAGGCGTTCTAGCTGACGAAAGCTTTCATCCCAATTTAGACCCATCCATTCCATATCTTGTTTGATAGCGCTGGCGTATTCTTCGCGTGAACGTTCAACATCGGTGTCATCAAGACGCAAAATGAACGTGCCACCGGTTTTTTGCGCAAACAACCAGTTGACCATCGCCATGCGGGCATTACCAACATGCAAAAAACCGGTCGGGCTGGGGGCAAAACGTAACTTGGTGCTCATCAATCAGTATGCTTTTCAAAAAATCAGGATTTGTCGGTTCTAAATCCGTTGGTTATAGGGTAACGCCTGTCACGACCAAACGCGCGCGATGAAATTTTTACCCCCGGTGGGGCCTGCCTGCGTTTATATTCGGCGTTATCCAACATTTGCCATACCTTGGCAACCGTTTGTGCAGAATGGCCGTTTTTTACAATTTCACCGCTTGGTAGCTCAAGCTCAATAAGGCCGTGCAATATATCATCCAATTCTTCATATGGCGGCAGGCTGTCTTGGTCGGTTTGGTTTGGTTTTAGCTCGGCGCTTGGTGCCTTGGTTATTACCCGTTCAGGCATTACCAAACCCTTAGGGCCGTCAAAAAGGTCCGAATGGTGGGAATTGCGCCAATGGCACAAAGCCCAAACGCGGGTCTTATATACATCTTTCAATACCGAATAACCGCCACACATATCGCCATATAGGGTGGCATAACCAACCGACATTTCTGATTTGTTTCCGGTTGAAAGCACCATGTAGCCAAACTTATTGGAAATAGCCATTAACAACACCCCGCGCGAACGGGCCTGAATATTTTCTTCGGTGGTATCTTTGGGGTGCCCCACAAATTGTTCTTTGGTCATTTCATCAAACGCGTTCATCGCCGGTTCAATTGAAATGGTATCAAGCTTTACCCCCAAAAGCCGTGCGGTTTCGCCCGCGTCTTCAAGGCTTTCTTGTGATGTATAGGGTGACGGCATCATTACA
>JAOULV010000407.1 GCA_029881835.1 Rhodospirillaceae bacterium | reverse complement strand
ATATTGAAAAGGTCAGGAAATTCATAATTGCCGAAAGCGCATTTACAATTGAAAACGAACAGATGACCCCTACCCTTAAAGTTCGTCGCCATAAAATCAAAGAAATCTACGGCAAAAGACTTGAAGGCCTTTACAATAAATAATAACCGACTTTTTTTCTAAAGGTCTTCGGGTTCGTCTTTTTTGGTTGCCGGCCCACTTCCGGCCAGGGCAATACCTGCGAGTATAACCACAAGCCCGGTTAATATACTGGGGGTCGTTTCTTCGCCCAAAAACAACACGCCCCACAAAACCCCCATTGCCGGAATAAGGTAATTATTAAGCGATAAAAATGTGACGCCACGCTTTGCTATTACTTCTATTAGTAATATTGTCGCTATTGCGGTCGGGAAAATGCCCAAATAAAGAGACGATAAAATTGCGCTCCAGTTGTATTCAAGCGCCCATGGGTCATCAACTATCAATGATGCCGGTATCATAATTATGCTGGCGGTAATAAGTATCCCGGTTCCACTTTCCATCCTGTCGCCGGGGGGAAGCTTACGGATAAGTATTCCGGCAATCGCATAACAAACCGCACCAATCGTTACCGCTAGTTGGGGCAATACATCATCGCCCAGCGCAATAAGTTCTTGTGGCCCGATAAGAACAACCACCCCGCCAAGACCCAATAAAATTCCCAATATGCGCCTGAAGTTTAAAATCTCGTCTGAAAACATGCTGCCTAATAACAATGCCGATAGCGGCATTAATGAAATAAGCGTTGCCGCCAAACCGCTGGAAATTCGCATTTCACCCCAGTTAATAAGGATGAACGGCAAAACGTTTCCAAAAACGCCGATTAAAAAAAACATCCACCACAACCGCGCCGTAAAATGAAGCCTTCCCCCGCGCAAGCGCATCCAGACCCACAAAACAAATGCCCCAATGATGATCCTTAGTGCGGCAAGGGTAACCGGGGGAACGTATTCAACCCCGACCTTTATCACGGTAAATGACAGGCTCCACATTAATGCCAGAACCAACAGAACAAACAGTTCGCGTGCAGGAACCCTTAACAATGCTTTTCCCCGTTTGAGACAACAAAAATATTATAACAAAAACCACAACAATAATGGCAATGACGCAAATGACATAACGGTTGAAAGCACAACCGCGCCTGCCACGGTTTCTGGATCGGTGTTATATTTTTGCGCAAAAAGATAATTGAAAACGGCAACCGGAAGGGTTGATTGCAGTATCAACACACCGCGCATTACGCCCTCAAGGTCAAATGCCTCGGCAATTGCCAAAGACACCCCAAACCCGATAGCCAGCCTGAAAATAGAAATAAGAAAAGTTTTGCCGTAGGTTGAAACCTTCAGGCGTTGCAATGAAATCCCAAGGGTGATTAGCATCAACGGAATGGTGAAACCGGCCAATAGCTCTATGGTGTTCATCGTCCATTCGGGCAATTGAATCCCCAAAGACATCAAAGCCACCGCCAACACCACCGCCCAAAGGGTCGGCACC
>JAOULV010000092.1 GCA_029881835.1 Rhodospirillaceae bacterium | reverse complement strand
TTATATACATCTTTCAATACCGAATAACCGCCACACATATCGCCATATAGGGTGGCATAACCAACCGACATTTCTGATTTGTTTCCGGTTGAAAGCACCATGTAGCCAAACTTATTAGAAATAGCCATTAACAACACCCCGCGCGAACGGGCCTGAATATTTTCTTCGGTGGTATCTTTGGGGTGCCCCACAAATTGTTCTTTGGTTATTTCATCAAACGCGTTCATCGCCGGTTCAATTGAAATGGTATCAAGCTTTACCCCCAAAAGCCGTGCGGTTTCGCCCGCGTCTTCAAGGCTTTCTTGTGATGTATAGGGTGACGGCATCATTACACAATGCACCCGCTCGGCCCCCAATGCATCAACCGCAATGGCCGCACTTAGCGCACTATCTACCCCGCCGGAAAGACCAATCATAACGCCAGGGAAAA
This sequence comes from Rhodospirillaceae bacterium, assembly GCA_029881835.1. GTDB lineage: Bacteria > Pseudomonadota > Alphaproteobacteria > Rhodospirillales > Magnetovibrionaceae > DAOVVL01. The sequence goes on along the minus strand of JAOULV010000092.1, from coordinate 5,620 downwards.
AGTTTTTATTTACATAATCACGAAGCCCCACAACCAATGCACTATAAATAGCTTCGTCTTTGTTCATATCAATATTGATTGTTGTCTCAAGCGGCTTAAACCCACCATCAGATAAAAAAGAAACGGTTTCAATCGAAGAAACAAAAGCAGGAAGCCGTGATTTAAGCTTTCCCTTTGCATCCATTACAAACGACGCGCCATCAAAAACCAATTCGTCTTGCCCGCCAACCTGATTAACATAAACCAACGTTAATCCGCTTTCTTTGGCCCGCTGGGTGGCAAGTTTGATGCGGTCGTTTGGTTTGTCTATTTCAAATGGTGATGCATTTAACACCACCAGCAACTCTGCCCCGCTATCAACAAGAGATTTTGTCGCCACCCCATCCCACATGTCTTCGCAGGTCATGATGCCAAGCTTATGCCCGCGAAATTGTGTCGCAGTTGGACACGGGCCCGCATCAAAAAGACGCACCTCATCAAACACGCCATAATTAGGTAACTTACATTTTGCTATTACCGCGGTTAATTCCCCACCATCCAGCAACAAGGCAGCATTATAAAGTTTTCCATTTTCCGGCCACGGTGCACTGATAAGCATGGCCGGGCCACCGTCTTTGGTGTCAGCGGCCAAATCCATTACTGCTTTTTTGCAAGAACTATGAAAGCTTGCCTTTTTTACCAAATCTTCTGGCGGGTAACCGGAAACGACCAATTCGCTATAGACGACCAAATCGGCACCGCCCATGGCCGCCATGGTCCTTGCCTTCCTGATAAGGGCAAGATTGGCGTCAATGTCCCCGACCTTGGGGTTTAGTTGGGCAATTGTTATTTTCATCGTACTGCTCTTAAAGATAGACGGGCGAATGCTTAAACTTTTGCCCTTTTTTTATCAGGGCGGCTAGGGGTATGGCTCATAAAATTGCTAATTGAGCCATATATTAGGGCAAAATGGGGGAAATCATCATCCCCATATGCACCCATATTCAATAAATGGCCCGAAACATCTGGAAAGGCGGCCTGTAACATGTTTTCATAGGCAAAAGCAGGGAATGAATACAAAAAATCGTGGGGAACCGCCAAAATGAATGACAGTCCCAACAAGGCTGATAAACGCAGTGGCAGTGCCGCCTGCCGGGCAATGGCATCAAGTGTGCTGGACGATTTTACCGAACAGCTAATTGAAATGGTTACCCGTTCTGAGGCGGGCATCACCACGAAAGATATCAACAATTTTCTTATTGGCTACAAAGATGGCCGCTTAAAGTCCGATCCGGCAGTTTATGCCAAGCAATACCAATCTTGCCTGACCTTGCAAGAACAGGAAATGTTTGATGGCTCCAGACGCGAACCATTTAGAAAAATAATTGTCATGCATATTGGCAAACTGTTCCCGCCTGAAGGACAATTAAGCGCAAGCGGGAATTATCTTTCAAGACGTATGCTAAAAGGTCTGTTTTCCACATTGGAAAAAATGACCGGCGCCGAAGGCGGCAACGTTGGGAAACAAACATGCATTGATACAATTAATAACCTTAAAAAAACCAGTGGCGGAAAATTCAACTGGGAAGATGTTTATAAAACACCAGCAGTAATGACCGCAGTTGATGATTTGCTAATGGGCATGATGCCGCACATGGGCAATGTTCATAAACGTGCCGTGTGGATACGAACAATGATAAATAATGACCTGTCCCCAGCCGATGATTATGATTTTGAAGGCCCGGCAGTCAATAATTGGGAACTTGATGAACGTGGAACATTCATGCTTTTGCGTGAACTATTTTCCGGATTTAAACCACGATTAAAAGATAAAGAATCAGCGGCCGTACTTATTCAACGTTACGGCAAGGAACAAGTTCAAGAATTGATTGCGGTCTTAACATCGCTCGATAAAGCAGAAGTTTAACCACCATGCGTGAAGCGCCACCAGTATCGCCTAAGCTTACCCGTGAAAAAAATCGCGCCCGTTCACGCGCCATGGCCGAAGCGGTAATTTCGGCCTTTGCCGCGACCTTAAAAACCGAGGCCCGCAAACGTGGTGGATTTTTAACCCTGCCCGACCTTGATGAACTGGACGTATCATTCAGGGAAAAAACCGCCGAACTAACAGAAGTTTTTGAAATGGCATTTAATGATGCGGCGCGCGAACAAGAAGATCTTAAATGGAACCAGATAAAAAGACCTGCATTCGATAGGCTTATGGTCAAACGTTTTGACAGCATGCTTATGGTCAAAGATAGAGAGGGCATCCCCCATGGAACATTCCCCAGGCGCTTTCTCCCCGGTTTTTTCTTGGCCCTAAATATGTTGCTTGGCCCCGAAGCGATGGCTAATTTTCATGCGCGTTCGGATAAAATAATGAACCAAGTAATGAAAGGAATAATCCCGGTTGATTGGGATTTGCTTGATCAGAACCAAGAAATGAAAGACATAATCGTTGATGCCCAGCTAGCAATCGCGTGGCAATTTAACGACACAAAAAAAAGAACCAGTTGGTTTATTCAGCTGGTCAACGCCAACCTTGCCCCCCTGGCCCAAGGTTCCACACAGGTTGAAACCAACTGGGAAATGGATCACATATCGTTTATTAGGTTAATAAACGCATTACTTCATGACCTGAAAGTCGCCGTCAATGATGCACAAGAATGGAAGCGCCTAAAGCGCCGCCATCCAGATACCAAGCGCGATGAAATAACCGCTATCCTTGAGCGGCTTAGCTAATTCAAAAAAATATGCTTAATCGTTGCTATTGGTCGCCGCGCGCAATTTGGCGCGGTCATCTTTTAGCTGTTCGGCCAAAAGAAATGCCAACTCTAACGATTGTTCGGCATTAAGGCGCGGATCGCAATGGGTGTGGTAGCGCGCCGATAAGTTATCTTCGGTAATATCCTGCGCCCCGCCAACGCATTCGGTAACGTCTTGGCCGGTCATTTCAAAATGAACGCCACCGGCATGGCTGCCTTCGGCTTTGTGCACTTCAAAAAATCCGCGAACCTCGGCAAGGATTGCGTCGAAATGTCGGGTCTTATAACCGTTAGAGCTTTTGACCGTATTGGCGTGCATCGGGTCACACGCCCAAACTACGCTTTTGCCTTCACGTTGAACCGCGCGAATAAGTTCAGGCAACGCTTTAGCTAAACCATCTGCACCCATGCGGGTAATTAACGTCAGGCGACCCGGTTCATTATTTGGGTTTAGCGCATCAATCAAACGCAACAAATCATCGGGTGTGGTGGTTGGCCCGATTTTAGAACCGACCGGGTTGGCAATGCCTTTAAGATATTCAATGTGTGCGCCATCAAGTTGGCGGGTGCGATCACCCACCCACAGCATATGCGCCGCAGTGTCATACCATTTACCGGAAATTGAATCAACACGGGTCATTGCTTCTTCGTAGTTAAGCAATAGCGCTTCATGCGAAGTAAAAAAATCTGTTTCCCTTATTTGCGGGGTGGTTTCCGATGTTAGACCGCAGGCCGCCATGAAATCCAAGGTTTCAGACAAACGCTGGCACATATCGCGGTAACGATCGCCCGATTGACCATTGGCAACAAAGCCTAAATTCCATTGCTGAACTTTATGCAAATCGGCATAGCCGCCTTGGGCGAAAGCGCGCAACAGGTTTAATGTTGAGGCCGACTGGTTATATGCCTGCACCATGCGTTCGGGGTCTGGTACGCGTGACTTTTCGTCAAATTCAATGCCGTTAACAATATCGCCACGATACGCTGGAAGGGTCACACCGTTTATGGTTTCGTTATCATCGCTTCTGGGTTTGGCAAACTGTCCGGCCATACGCCCGACCTTTACTACCGGGCAAGCGGCACCATAGGTAAGCACAACCGCCATCTGCAAAAGCACACGGAAGGTATCGCGAATATTATTGGGGTGGAATTCGGCAAAGCTTTCGGCACAATCACCACCTTGCAACAAAAATGCCTCACCCTTGGCGACCTTGGCCAGCGCACGCTTAAGCTTGCGTGCTTCGCCGGCAAACACCAACGGCGGATACCCCCCAAGGCGCTTTTCTGCCTCGGTCAATTTTTGGCCGTCAGGGTAGCTTGGCATTTGCAATGCCTTGCGTTCACGCCAGCTATTTGGGGTCCACTCCTTGGACATGGTCTTGTTACCTCTTTTGTTTTAAAGCATTAAGGGCAAGGCTATACGCCCCTTTTTAGCCATTTTCCAGTATAAATGACCATTTTTAAGGATTTAATTGACCGCCTTGCCTCTATGCCTAGCTAATTAGTGGCCATGATCGGGCAGCTTTTCACGCATGGTGACAAATTCTTCGGCAGCCGTAGGGTGAATGCCCACGGTGGCATCAAACTGTGCCTTGGTGGCGCCTGCCTTTATGGCCACGGCGAACCCTTGAATTATTTCGGGGGCATCGTCGCCAACCATGTGGCAACCAACCACCCGGCCGCTTTCGCGCATTACCACCAGCTTCATCATCGAATGGGCATTGCGACCGGAAAGGGTGTGTTTCATCGGGCGAAAGCGTGACATGTAAATATCGACTTCACCGTCTTGCCGGGCCTCGGTTTCGCTCAAACCCACGGTTCCCACCGGTGGCGCACTAAAAACCGCAGCCGGAACGTGGGCATAATCCATAACCATCGGGTTTGAATTAAATTGTGTGTTGGCAAAGGCGACACCTTCGTTAATGGCAACGGGGGTCAGGTTTATACGGTTGGTAACATCGCCCAAAGCAAATATGGACGGAACATTTGTTTGGTAGTTTTCATCAACTTTAATTGCGCCATTGTCATCCACATTTACACCAACCACATCTAAACCCAGACCAAACGTATTTGGTGTGCGCCCGGTGGCATACATTATTTTATCGCATTCAATTGTTTCGGTACCATGCAAACGCAAAGAATAGCCATTTTCGGTTTGTTCAATTCCGCGCACGGTGCATTCACGATTAATTGTTATTCCCGCTTTTTCCATTTCTTCAGATAATGTATCGCGAATATCTTCATCAAACCCGCGCAATATATTTCCGGCGCGGATGATTATTGTTACCTTGACCCCAAGGGCATTGAATATGCCGGCAAATTCAACCGCGATATAACCACCGCCAACAATTACCAGATGTTTTGGCAATGTTTCTAATTCCAAGGCTTCGTTTGATGTGATGGTATGTTCGACACCGGGGATCTGCGGTAAATAGGGCCAGCCACCGGTGGTTATAAGTATTTTTTTGGCACTATATTCTTTTGTGCCATTTTCCCCGGTTACCTCAACCGTGTTGGGGCCGGTTATCCGCCCGGTCCCTGCTATATGATTGACGCCATTTTCCCGCAAAATACGGCCATAAACATTTTCCAACCTGTCCAGTTCGCGGTTTTTGTCAGTTATAAGTTTTGCCCAATCAAAAACAGGTTCGTTCAATTGCCAGCCGAAACCACGCGCGTCTTCAAAATCAAGGGCAAAGCGCGAACCGTAAACCAAAAGCTTTTTCGGCACGCACCCGCGCATTACGCAGGTGCCGCCGACGCGGGAATTTTCAATTATCCCAACCCGCGCGCCAAATCCGGAAGAAAGCCTAGATGCCCTGACCCCGCCCGAACCGGCACCGATTGTCAAAAGGTCATAATCAAACTTGGCCATG
>JAOULV010000405.1 GCA_029881835.1 Rhodospirillaceae bacterium | reverse complement strand
CAAAAAAGGTGGGAGCGATATGGGTGCGGTTTTGCGCGAAGGGTTTGAGGTTGTGGCCAAGCTTATTAACCCGATGATGCCGCATCTGGCAGAAGAATTATGGCAGACCATGGGCCACAAAACCATGCTGGCTGACGAGCCGTGGCCCAAAGCTATTGATAGTTTGCTGATAGATGATACCGTTACAATAGCGGTTCAGGTTATGGGCAAGCTTCGCGCCACATTGGAGCTACCCAAAGATTGCGATAGCAAAACCGCCGAAGAAGCTGCGCTGAAAATTGAAAACGTGGTGGCGGCGATGAACGGCAAGCCCGCAAAAAAAGTGGTCGTCGTTCCCAACAGGATAATCAATGTCGTTATTTAAAATTAATTTTTTTTCACGTTTGTTGTTGATCGGGCTGGTGGCCTTTTCGGTGCTTTCGCTTTCGGCCTGTGGTTATCGCCCGCTTTACGGCAAGGCATCGCTTAACCCGGCAACCGAAGCAAACTTGGCGGCAATTGAAATTGCGCCGCTTTATGAACGCGTCGGGCAAATGCTTCACACCGAACTGGGACGCAGATTGTACCCCCGCGGCCAGGCGCGCGCCACCACCCACACATTGCGCATCGAACTTTCAGAAAGCACCACAAATTTGGCGGTGGCAAAAGACACTGCCGCCACCCGCGCCAATTATCGCCTAAGCGCAAAATATACCCTTGTTAGAAAAAGTGACGGGCAGGCGGTTATATCAAAGTCGCTTTTTTCAACCGTTAGCTACAATATTCTAAGCAGTGATTATGCCAACGCCGTTGCCGCAAAAAACGCCCAAGAACGCGCGGTTAATGATGTAAGCGAACAATTGGCCCGGCGCATGGCGGTTCATTTTAATATTCCTTAAAAAACCTTTCAGCAAAATAATTAATGGCAAAATAAAATGATTATCAAGGGCGCGGCGATAAAATCTTTTTTGCAAAAACCCGATCCATCGTTGCGCGCCATTTTGCTTTATGGGCCAGACAACGGATTAATAAAAGAAAACGCCGAACAATTAGCCAAGACACAGGTGGCCGATTTAAACGATCCATTTTCGGTGGTTGAAATTTTTGCCCCTGAATTAAAATCTGATCCCGCACGCCTGGGCGATGAAGCGGGCGCGCTTTCGTTTGGTGGTGGCGGGCGGGTGGTTCGTGTTCGCCAAGCAACTGACGCCAGCACAAATGCAATTGCGTCTTTTCTTGATGGCGATACCCCATCGGGCGCAATTGTAATTATCGAAGCGGGTGAATTGGCAGCAAGGTCCAGTTTAAGAAAACTTTTCGAAGGTTCGGAAAATGCGGTGGCGGTGGCGTGTTATGCAGATGACGCAAGGTCGCTGCCCGATATTATTCGCCAAACCATGGCGCCGCACAACCAAACCGTTAGCCGTGATGCGATGGCATTATTGGTGCAAAGCTTGGGTGCCGATCGTTCATTAACCAGGAACGAGCTTGAAAAGTTGGCTATTTATAAAGGGGGGCCGGGCGAAATTTCGATTGACGATGTCA
>JAOULV010000404.1 GCA_029881835.1 Rhodospirillaceae bacterium | reverse complement strand
GAAACATGGATGGACGTAATAAATGAACTGGGGGCGGAAAGTTTAATCATCGGCGGTAAATCCATGGGTGGGCGGGTTGCCTCAATGGTGGCTGATGAAGCAAAGGTCAAAGGTTTAATTTGCCTTGGTTACCCATTTCATGCCCCCGGCAAAACAGCGGATGAAAAACGCATTGGCCATTTGGCCAAACTTAAAACCCCCACCCTGATATGCCAGGGAACGCGCGATACGTTGGGTAATTTTGACGAGATTAAAACCTATAAATTATCGCCCAAAATTAAAATGCATTGGCTTGAAGACGGCGACCACGGTTTCAAGCCCAGAAAAAAATCAGGTCTTAGCGAAGAACAAAACTGGGAAAGCGCAATAGCCGCCATTGCCAGCTTTGCCCATAAGCTTTAATACATTACCCATGCTTCCCGTTGATATATCAACCCTTGGTGCTTTTTTGCTTGCGGTCACCGCCTTGGTGCTTTCGCCGGGGCCGGACACCCTTATTATTTTGCGCTACACCCTTTCATCGGGCCCACGGGTCGGCCTGATGGCGGTGGCGGGCGTGCAGACCGGATTGGTGGTTCATACATTATTGGCAGTTTTTGGTGTTTCGGTTTTGATTGCCACAAGTCCGCTATTGTACAAGATGGTTGCCGCAGCTGGCGCAATTTACCTTGCGTGGATTGGGGTGCAGGGTTTTCGTGATGGTGGAATGTTAAACATTTCCGGCGACAAACCTGCCGTAAGCGGAATTAAGGCATACCGCGATGCCATAGCCTGCAATGTATTAAACCCCAAGGTGGTTTTGATGTTTATTGCTTTGTTGCCCAATTTTGTTGACCCCGAACGGGGGAACATTTCAGGGCAGATGATTACATTTGGCCTTAGCCTTATAATTTTAAATTCATTATGGCAGGCACCGCTTGCGCTGGCGGCCGAAGCAATTAGAAGATGGCTGTTAAACCCGCTTACCTACAAATTGGTAACGCGCGGCACCGGGGTTTTGTTGTTGGCGATTGCGCTGATGATGATTTATGAAAACTTCTTTGTCTAACGGAATAAAATAATGAAATTTGGCGACAGTAATATAAAAAAGCGATCCATAATCATAGATGGTCATGCCACCAGCGTTTCGATTGAAAATGAATTTTGGCTGGAACTTAAAAAAATTGCCAAGAGCAAAAATATTTCACTTAACACGTTGATTAAAAAAATTGACCATAACCGCCAAGGCGGGCTTTCCAGTGCAATCAGGCTTTATGTTCTGGCCGAAGCCACAAAAAAATAATTTTATTTTTTAAGCAACCCGCCCATGATGCCCTGAATTATTAGCTCTTCGGGTCTAATCTTCTGTTGCGGTTGTGGCGCAGGCTGGGGTGCTGGCTGTTGCCCGGTTTGCTGACCCGTTTGCTGCTCAGGCTGGGGTGCGGGCTGTTGCGGCTGGGGTTGCGCCTGCTTTGGTTTGCCAAATATCTGTTCAAGAATAATCTGTTCGGGTTTAAGCGGTGCCCCCGTTGGTGCCGGGGCGCCACCTT
>JAOULV010000403.1 GCA_029881835.1 Rhodospirillaceae bacterium | reverse complement strand
CAGCCAGCAGGCACAATAAATCATGCGCTATGGTTGCCGCCGTAATGGCAGTAATTTCTGAAACGTCGTATGCGGGCGATACTTCGACCACGTCCATGCCAACCAGATCAAGCCCGCCAATACCGCGCACTATTTCCAATGCTTGGGCGGTGCTTAAGCCACCCGATACCGGGGTGCCGGTGCCTGGTGCGAATGCCGGGTCAAGACAATCAATATCAAATGTAAGATAGGTTTTTTTGCCAGCCGTGCGTTCCATTATGGCTTTGATTGTTTTATCGGCCCCGTTTTTGTGAACCCACGGTGCGCTTAATATTTCAAAACCGTGGTCGGAATCATTGTAGGTTCTGATACCAACCTGAAGCGAATGGTCTATATCTAATAAACCTTCGTTCTTGGCGCGCAAAAACATTGAGCCGTGATCAAAGCGCACGCCATCATCATCCCATGTGTCGGGGTGGGCATCAAAATGCACCAACGCAACGGGCCCGTGTTTTTTGGCGATGGCGCGCAAAATAGGGTAGGTGATAAAATGATCGCCGCCAAAGGTAAGCGGAATAACATTTGCGTCAACAATGCGCGAAATGTGTTTTTCAATTGTCGCCACCACGCTATCTGGATAATGCGCTTCAACAAAGCAGTCACCGCAATCTACCACGGCTAAATGTTCAAACGGATCAAAACCAAAAGGAAATGCTTTCAGTTCCGCCAACTGCACCGAAGCCGCACGGATGGCGCGCGGGCCCAAGCGTGCGCCGGGGCGATAGGTCACGGCGCTATCAAATGGTATGCCGCTCACGGCCACATCAACGCCGGTCAGGTCATCGGTGTATTTGCGCCGAAGGAAGCTGAGCGCACCCGCGTGGGTCAGTTCGGGCCAGCGGCCATAAACATCATCCTTGCGAAATGCCTGATCGCCGCTTTTTTTATCCACCATGATTTTAGCCGTCCTTTGTATTGCTACTGATAACTACCTAATAATTAAGGTATAATCTTCAGTTTAAAATATGGGCAAAATTCATATCTGTCTATTGGCAAGATGGGACCCATGGATTAAAAGGGACGCAACATGTTAAGGTTCTTGCCTTAAGCCCGCAAACGCCCCAAAAACACCGAAAGAAGACAAATAATGACCAAGCAAATCAACAACGCCATTAATGGAAAATCCGTTTCTGTAACCAGCGGACGCTCGGCAGAGGTTTTTAACCCCGCCACTGGCGAGGTGACAAGCATTGTCGGCCTGTCATCCAAAAGCGATGTTGATGTGGCGGTGGCGGCCGCCAAGAAAGCATTTCCCGAATGGGCCAATACCCCACCATTAAAACGCAACCGCTATATGTTCAAATTCAAGGAATTGTTAGAATCTAACAAAGAAAAAATCGCCAAAATGGTGGGCGAAGAACACGGCAAGGTGTTCGATGATGCCTTGGGCGAGGTTTCGCGCGGGATTGAAAATGTCGAATTTGCTTGCGGCATACCGCACCTGCTGACCGGTGATTACAGCCGTAATGTCGGCCCGGCAATTGATACCTAT
>JAOULV010000401.1 GCA_029881835.1 Rhodospirillaceae bacterium | reverse complement strand
TATTCCGCTAAAAGTTGGTTTAGGTCTAAATACCGGCGAATGCGTTGTCGGTAACATGGGGTCAGACCAGCGGTTTGATTATTCGGTGCTGGGCGATACGGTCAACCTTGCATCACGCCTAGAAGGGCAAAGCAAAAGCTACGGTATGAACATTGTTTTAGGCCCCGTCACCAATAATGCGGTCAAAGACAGGCTGGCAACAATTGATCTTGATTATATTCAGGTCAAAGGCAAAACCGAAGGAACCTACATTTACGGCCTGATGGGTGACGGTGAAATAAAAGAAAAACCCGAATTTATAAAACTGCAAAATAAAATTGTCGATGCAATGATGGCGTATCGCGAACAGCGTTTTGACGAAGCGGCAGATTTGTTCAAAGAAATTCGCACGCTGGGTAATGCAGAAAATCGTCCATGGAAGCTGGACATAACGTTGGATACCTTGTGTGATTTGTATGATGAACGCATAGCCGAATACAAACAAAACCCGCCACCCGCTGACTGGAATGGTGTTTTTGTGGCAACATCAAAATAATACCCGAAGCACGGTCAATCCTGATGACTGATGATAAATTAAAAATAAATCCAAAAAAAACAGCGTTATTGTTAATTGATTTTCAAAACGACATCGCGTCAAAGGGCGGAATACTTGCCCCCAGTGACGATGATGCTCTTTCGCGTTTTTCCGAAGCAATAAACAATGCCAAACGCGCCCTTGATGGCGCCAGAAATGCCGGCGTGCGCATTTATCATATCCGTCATTGCAATGTGGATGAAAATGGCATGCAGGCGGGAAACGCGTATGGAAGATTGGCCAAGTTTACTTTTGAATCCGGTGCGCTTGTTCCCGGCAAACCCGGTTATGAGTTTGTTTCACAATTAATGCCGGGCGAAGGCGAACCCATAATAACAAAACATACCATAAGCGCATTTGTCGGAACCGGTCTTGGCGAAACCTTAAATAAGTCTGGGGTTGAAACGGTGATTATTTCAGGGCTTGTAACCCATTGGGCGGCAGAAGGTGCGGTTCGTAGCGCGCACGACATGGGCTTTAATACGGTTATTCTTAGTGATGCGTGTTCATCTGGTTCAATTGAAAGTCACGAGCAATCATTGGGGCGCATGGGCTTTATCGCCACCAGCCTAACAACCGACTATTTTTTATCTGCAATATTGGGATAATTGATTTATTTTCTTCACGCCTTGCAACTGCCCCATACATTGACATATTGTCGGGGGCAACAGAATAAAACAGGATGCCCAACCAATGAACGAAACAATAATTAACGACCTTGGTATAAATGATGCCGCCAACACCATGCAGGCGGCTATTGATCAGGTGGTGGAAATAATTACCGTTTATGGTTTGGATGTGCTTGGTGCCATAATCATTTTGGTTGTCGGTATGTGGTTTGCCGGCTGGGTATCACGAATGGTGGCCAAGGCATTGGGCAAAGCCAGCAAAATTGACGCAACGCTTATTAGCTTTTTTTCATCTGCCGCCAAATACATCATTATGGCGTTTGTCGGCA
>JAOULV010000402.1 GCA_029881835.1 Rhodospirillaceae bacterium | reverse complement strand
GCCGGGCGCATAGCGGTTGAAATAACCAAACGCTATTATGTTGATAACGATGAAAGTGTTTTACCCCGTAACCTTGGCGGTAAGGCCGCATTTGAAAACGCCATGACATTGGATATTGCCATGGGTGGTTCAACCAATACGGTTTTGCATATTTTGGCCATAGCCCAAGAAGCGGAAATTGATTTTACCCTTGCCGATATTGACCGCCTTAGCCGCAAGGTTCCAAACCTGTGCAAAGTTTCGCCCTCAACCCCGTTATACCACATGGAAGACGTGCACCGGGCAGGTGGCATTTACGGTATTTTGGCCGAACTTGACCGCGCAGGGTTAATTGACCGTTCGGTTGCAACGGTCGAAGAAAAAACATTGGGCGATGCGATTGATCACTGGGATATAATTTCCTCAGACGATGAAACCGTAAAAAGCTTTTACATGGCGGCCCCCGGCGGGGTGCCGACCACGGTTGCTTTCAGTCAAAACAAAAATTATCCATCACTTGATGCCGACCGGGCCAAAGGTTGCATTCGCAATGTTCAGCATGCCTATTCAACCGATGGCGGTTTGGCGGTTTTGTTTGGCAATATTTCCGAAAACGGTTGCATTGTAAAAACCGCAGGGGTGGATGCATCCATTCTTACCTTCAGCGGCCCCGCACGCATTTGCGAAAGCCAGGACGAGGCGGTGGAAAAAATATTGGGCGGCGTTATCAAATCGGGCGACGTTGTTTTGGTCCGTTACGAAGGCCCCAAAGGCGGCCCCGGTATGCAAGAAATGCTTTACCCAACCAGCTACATTAAATCTATGGGGTTGGGGGCTGAATGCGCACTTATAACTGACGGGCGTTTTTCCGGTGGTTCATCCGGGCTTTCCATTGGCCATATTTCACCCGAAGCCGCCGAAGGTGGCGCCATCGGTTTGGTGGAAGAGGGTGATATTATAAAAATAGATATTCCAAAACGCTCAATCAGCGTTGATGTTTCCAATGACGAATTAGCAAAAAGACGAAAAGCAATGGACGCCAAGGGTGCCAAGGCATGGAAGCCGGAAAAACACCGCCCACGCAAGGTAACGGCGGCGCTTAGGGCCTATGCCGCCATGGCCACCAGCGCCGATAGGGGTGCGGTGCGCGATGTTTCGCAAGTGGAGGGTAAATAAACACAATTTGCGTATTTAACTGAAAATCCGCGTTAATTTTGCATTATTCCAATTAAATAACGTATTTTTCTGTGTATTTTTTCCTTTGTACATAACCACATATGAGTTATGGTTATATCCATCAGGGCGGCCCACGTTGCTGGATAGAGCATCAAAAATAATGCCGAAAAAGCAATAAATTAAGGGCTTAAGAAAAAGCCAAATTCTTGAGGGGGAAATGGCGCTTGTTAGTTAAATGGTCAAAAGACCTAGAAATCGGTGTGCCGTTCGTCGATGCCGACCACAAGGTTCTGATTAACCTGCTTAATCAGGTTGATAACTGCATCACAGAACAAGAAGAAACAACCGTTCTGGGTAGCGTGTTAGAAGCGCTTGTC
>JAOULV010000400.1 GCA_029881835.1 Rhodospirillaceae bacterium | reverse complement strand
AGATAAATTATTTCTTCGGCCGCATTGCTATGTACGGCATCTTTTTGATGATTGGCGTGTTGTTTTATTCAACAATTTCCAAAACATTCTTTAATCCATCATTGTGGACATTGGAAATGGCCCAGTTTTTGATGGCCGCATATTATTTGTTGGGCGGCGCTTATTCGATGCAGTTGGGTGACCATGTGCGAATGGATTTGCTCTATGGGCAGTGGTCGCCAAAGCACAGGGGTTTTTCAGATTCCATTACTTCGTTCTTTCTGGTCACTTATCTTATTTTCCTTTTATACGGCGGAATTGGCAGCACCCAATATGCGCTTAAGTATGGCGAAACCAGCTATTCATCATGGGCGCCATACATGGCACCCATTAAGCTGATTATGGTTTTTGGTATTGCGTTGATGATACTGCAAACCATCGCAACATTTTTCAGAGATGTTGCAAAATCTAGGGGTAAAACCCTAGAAGGTGAGCCTCTTGCTGAAACATACGAAGAAGCGAGGCCAACCATATGAGCTATGAAATGATAGCCATACTGATGTTTTCTTCCATGATCCTTATGCTGATGACGGGGCAGCGGGTGTTTGGCGCAATCGGCTTTGTTGCCGTTATTGCGGCGTATTTTTTATGGGGAACGGGCGGTTCAACCATGGGCTTCACCGCAGTGATGAAGCTAATGAAATGGTATCCGTTATTGACCTTGCCGATGTTCATTTACATGGGCTACATGCTTTCGGAATCAGGCATCGCTGACGATTTATACAAAATGTTTCATGTCTGGATGGGCCCGCTTAACGGTGGTCTGGCGGTTGGTACCATATTTTTGATGGTGGTAATATCGGCCATGAACGGTCTAAGCGTTGCCGGCATGGCCATTGGTGCCACCATTGCATTGCCGGAACTTTTGCGCCGGGGTTACGATAAAATTATGGTAACAGGGGTTATTCAGGCCGGAAGCTCGCTTGGTATTTTGGTGCCACCATCAGTGGTTTTGGTTCTTTATGGAATGATTGCCCGCCAACCGGTCGGTCAGTTGTGGTTGGCAGGGGTATTCCCCGGTCTTTTGATGGCCGGTCTTTTTATTGCTTACATCGTCATCAGGTGCCGGATGCAACCGGAATTAGGGCCCGCATTACCCAAAGAAGAGCGGCAATTTACCTGGGGCGAAAAAATATCATTGTTGCGCGCCGGCATTTTACCGTTGGCAATATTCATGTCGATGACCGGACTTTTTTTAATGGGTATCACCAGCTTGGTCGAAAGCTCGGCCGTTGGCGCGGTGGCGGCAACATTGGCCGCACTTCTTAAAGGGCGGCTAACCCGCCACGTCATGGAAGAAACCATGCGCAAATCCCTTGGGGTTAGCTGCATGTTCATGTGGATTATTGTAGCAGCATTGGCGTTTGGTGCGGTGTTTGACGGTCTGGGTGCGGTCAAGGCAATCGAATCATTTTTTGTTGACCAACTGGGCCTGACCCCATGGGAAATACTTATCATGATGCAGATTTCATACATTTTGATGGGAATGTTTCTT
>JAOULV010000091.1 GCA_029881835.1 Rhodospirillaceae bacterium | reverse complement strand
TTCTTGTATTATCAGTGATGCCGATGTGTGGCGGCAAAAAACCGTCAAAATACCGGCGTTAATATTACACCCGTGCAACCAATTAGCCACCATTGGAGTTATTTCAAATAACCCCTGCTTGTTGGTATGTATTTTTAATGTGGTTTGCGCTTGCTTCATTTTATCTATTTTATATCTTTAGCCATAACTGTGAAGGGTTTTTCCGCTTTCATCTAACCAGCCATGCGCGCCGGACATATCCACCGCCAAACTTTCTGCCAATCGCCAAAAATTATTGCTGTGATCATGATGAACCAGATGCGCGACCTCGTGGGCGACGATATAATCTAATACATATTCAGGCGCCATTATCAGCCGCCAGCTGAAATTGAGATTCCCCGTCGGCCCGCACGAACCCCAGCGTGAACGGGTATCGCGCAAGGTTATGCGCCCGGATTTTTTATCAATCAATTTTGTTTTTTCCGCCACTAACGAATTTATTTCTATTCTAGCGTTTTTTACCAACCAATCGCGCGTGCGCCGGGCCAGATGTTCGGGCTTACCACCGATAATTATTTCGCCATTGGTTGGCTTAACCCCAATGGCAGAGGGTTGGTTGCGGATTACATGTTCAACCCCACGAAAAGGTATGGCCATACCGTCTTTAAAAATATTTCGCCCGGGATGGGATAAAAGCCCTTCTAATATCCAGTTTGATTTATCTTTTGCCATTTTCAACGCATCGCGCAACGTGGCGCGCATGGGTATGGTTATTACCGCGCCTTCGCCGCTATCATCAATGCGCAAAATAAGGTGCCGGGCGCGGGGGTGACGACGGATTTTTAGCTCCACTTCACGCCCTGATATTTCTATGGTGTGGGTTTTGGCGTTCATTATTCCGGCCAATCAACAATATATTTTTCAAGCTCACTTGCGTCTTTGGATTTAACCGCGCGGCCCTTTATTGTTATTCCGGCCTTGATGGCAGAATCGGGATCATTGCTGACAAGCGGGTGCCAACTGGGCAGGTCTTTGCCTTCGGCCAATAAACGATAAGCACAGGTTGATGGCATCCATTTAAATTCAGACACATTTTTTGCATCAAGCTGAATACAATCGTTCATGAGCTTTTGCCGTTTTTCGTATTTGGCGCATTTGCAGGTTTCAAGATTTAACAAACTGCAGGCGACCGAGGTATAGCTAATGGCACCGGTTAAT
This sequence comes from Rhodospirillaceae bacterium, assembly GCA_029881835.1. Lineage (GTDB taxonomy): Bacteria > Pseudomonadota > Alphaproteobacteria > Rhodospirillales > Magnetovibrionaceae > DAOVVL01. The sequence goes on along the minus strand of JAOULV010000091.1, from coordinate 4,903 downwards.
TCGTCTTCCAGCTTTTCAAGGCAACATTTGCCACAGCCGTCACACAAAGATTCCCATTCCTTGGGCGTCATTTCGCCAAGGCTTTTTGTTCGCCAAAACGGCTTATTTTGTTTTGTTTGAGAGGCCATAATTAAAGCTAGACCATGTACGGTAAAGAAACTGTTGCCAATAATTAAAGATGGATTGCTATTTGGTTTCGCGGTCAATCAGGTGAACAAACGAGCCAAACACATTTCCCGAAACCAGACCCATTTTGCCAATTTTTGTTCCGTCCGCCCCTTCGGCTTCAAATAGTGCATCACCCGGGCCTTCGCTGGTGATGGTGGCATAATGAAATTCATGCCCGCGCAGGGTTCGCCTGACGCTTCCCAACGGGGTGTTATCAGCACAAAGCACAACCCGGCGATAACCAAGGCTTAGTTTGCGTTTTTCAAACGATGTGCCCAGTTGTAAAAGCCCGGCCATGGCGTGGGTTGTGCCATCGGCGTCTATCATGCCGCGGCCCAAAACCATATAACCGCCGCATTCGCCATAAATTGTGGTTTTGCGTTTGGCCGCTTCGCGCAGGCCGCCCATAAACCTATCGGCACTGGCAAGACGCCAAACATGAAGTTCAGGATAGCCGCCGGGCAAATAAATTGCGTCGGCATCTTTGGGTGGCGCCATATCTTCAAGGGGTGAAAAAAATTCAATTTCCGCGCCCTGTTTGCGCCAACCTTCAATGGTTAGGGGGTAAGAAAAAGAAAACGCTTCATCCCGGGCGATGGCTATTTTTTGCCCCAGTGGGCGAAGCGGGCTTGCATTTTCTGCCACCAGCCCGGCATTATCCCACGTGGTAGCTATATCAAGCAGGGCTTTTACATCAACATTTTTGCCAATGGCGCGGGCGGCGCGCACCATAAATGCATCGAGCTGGGTATGTTCCATTGCTTGGACTAGGCCAAGGTGGCGCGAGGGAAGCTCCAGCCCGCTTTCATTTGGCACCATTCCTAAAACTGGCACATCGGCCATTGTATCTTTCATTGCCGCCAGCAACATTGCTTCGTGGCGTTCACTGCCGACTTTGTTAAATATCACGCCGGCAAGTTTTGTGTTTTTACGAAAAGTATTAAAGCCTTTGGCCACCGCTGCCGCCGATGCGCCCTGGCGGCTGACATCAACAACTAAAATAATTGGCCAGCCGGTTAATTCTGCAATGTCTGCGGTTGAGCCGCTTGCATGGGTTGCACCATCAAACAAACCCATTACCCCTTCGCAAATTATTATGTCGGCATTGTCGCCTGCGCTATTGGCGGCAAGGGCAATTGTTTCGGGGCGCATGGCCCAGGGGTCTATATTAAAACTGCTATCATTTTTGCGGCCAACCGCATGGGCATGAAATGACGGGTCAATATAATCAGGCCCGACTTTAAGCGGCGCGGCTTTTATTCCTTCGCGTTTAAAATGCGCCAACAAGCCCAATGACAATACGGTCTTGCCGCTACCCGATGAAGTGGCGGCAATTATTATTCCTTTTTGCCCGGTATTTTTTTGCGGGGTTGCCAATTATTTTAATTCCTAAGTAAAAAGTTTTTCAAACCAACCGATGTATATTTATTTATATTAAAGCATATCTTTTAAGCTTTTTGCCATATCTTGTGCCGGGGTTGCGTGGCGATACGCGGTAACAAATTTTCCATCGGGGCCAACCACATAGGTGTATGATGTGTGATCCACCGGATAATTTCCCACATCATCGACATCGCCCTTTGAAAAATATGCCTTGTACGACTTGGCCACTGATTTCACCGCATCAAGCGATCCGGTCAAACCAATAAGACGGTCATGAAAATGGGTAACATAATCACCAACAACTTCCGGGGTGTCACGTTCAGGGTCAACGCTTATAAATATAGGAACAATTTTTTCAAGCTGATCAGGTGAAAGCATGTCTAGGGCATCGGCAATTTCGCCCAATGATGTTGGGCAGACATCGGGGCAAAATGTATAACCAAAATAAATAATCATGTATTTGCCGCGAAAATCCATATCGCTAACAGGCTTGCCTGTGCCGTCAATTAATTGAAATGGCCCGCCAATAGAAGCTTTGCCGACAACGGTTGCTTGCTGGGCATCGTTGCTAGGGGCAAAAAAACCGCGGCCCACCGTTGCTAAAACCACTACGGTTACGGCCATAACCACGACCACTGCGACAAACGAACGACGTGACATTTAGCTTACCTTTTTTCTATTTTTTTCTATTGTTTTAGCGTTTAACCCTGACCATAAGGCCACGGCCGGATGACGGCAAGTCTGTATGGTGCTGATAACTGGCTTTAACCCAGAACTTGCACTAGATTTATCCTATGCTAAATGACAAAAATCATGGCTTGCCCACTAACAGGGCAAAAAAAGAGCTAAGGCGCGGCTGGACCACGGGTGCGTGTGCGGCCGCAGCGGCAGGCGCGGCATACCACGCTCTTATCAATGGCAATTTTACAAAAAAAGCCACCGTTCGCTTGCCCGGCGGGCAAATCCCGATGTTTGATTTATCCACAGCCGAACTGGGTGACGGCTACGCCGTGGCCGGCATCATAAAAGACGCGGGCGATGACCCAGACGTTACCCACGGGCTTGAAATTATAACCAGGGTTGAGCCGGGCCCTAAGGGCGGTGGCGTACAATTTATGGCGGGCGATGGTGTTGGTGTGGTCACGTTGCCAGGCTTGCCCGTGGGCGTGGGTGAACCAGCCATCAACCCCGGGCCGCGCGCCATGATTATTTCGGCGCTCAAAGGCGAACAAACAGATGTTCCCGATGTATTGGTTACAATTTCCGTTCCGGGCGGCGAAGAAATTGCACAAAAAACCATGAACCCGCGCCTTGGTATCAAGGGTGGCATTTCAATTTTGGGCACCAGCGGAATTGTAATTCCCTATTCATGTTCATCGTGGATCCATGCGATCCGCCAAGGAATTGACGTGGCGAGCGAGCTTGGGCTTGAACATCTTTTGGCCGCCACCGGGCGGACATCAGAAAGTGCGGCCAATGAAATTTTAAACTTATCCGAACAGGCGCTAATCGATATGGGTGATTTTGCCGGTGGGATGCTTAAATACCTTGTCACTAAAAAAATAAAACGAATTACCATTGCCGGCGGTTTTGGAAAAATATCTAAACTGGCCCAAGGGGAAATGGATTTGCATTCATCGCGTTCCAGCGTTGATGTAACAAAGCTTGCCCAAATGTTGGAACAACTAGGCGCTGATAAAAAAATTGTTGATAGCGCAAAAAAATCTACCACCGCCGCCCAGATTTTGGAGATTGCGGGTGATATGAAAAGTTCACTGGCAAACGTGGTTGCCAAACAGGCGCGCGAAGTTGTTATGGCAACTTTATCCGGCGGCGTTGATGTCGATATCTGGATTTTTGATAGAAACAAAAACCGTCTCGCCACCAGCAACCAAGGACAAGAATAAAACAATGAATGCGGGCAAAACAAAAATACTTGTTTTAGGTGGCACTACTGAGGGTATAAAAATTACCGAAGCCATTACCAATGCAAAAAATTTTGGCAACAAAACAGAAATAATTTATTCGCTGGCCGGAAGAACAAAAAATGTTCCGAATGTTTCAGCAAAAGTTCGCATTGGCGGGTTTAGTTCAGAAAACACCAACAGCGTTGATGGTTTGACTAAATTTTTAACCGGGGAAAAAATAGGTTTAATAATCGATGCCACCCACCCGTTTGCCGAACAAATAAGTATTAACGCAATGAAGGCGGCAAACAATGCGAACATTCCAACATTGCGGATTGAACGCCAGGCGTGGCAAATGCCGGAAGGCGCGGATGTGTTATATGTGCCAGACATGGTTGAGGCCGCAAGCGTTGTGGCGCGCACCGCAAGACGGGTTTTGCTAACGGTTGGCGTTAAGGAACTTGGCACATTCGCAGGCATTGCCAAAGTGCATTTTGTTGTCCGGATGATTGAAAAACCAGATACAGCTGACGCCATGCCCCAGTTGGATGATTTTGAAATTATTACCGGGCGCCCGCCATTTAATTTAACCGCTGAAGAAACATTAATGCGCGATATGGATATTGATGTTTTGGTTTCAAAAGCATCCGGTGGAAACGCGACCTTTGCCAAAATTCAAGCGGCCGCCAATGTGGGGGTGCGAATAATTTTAATTCGCCGTCCGCCACCACCCGATGGCGATATTGTTTGGGGGATTGGGCCAGCGCTTAAATGGCTCGAAGAAAAAATTTAAGTTTTATTTTTTTCCCGCAACACGTGGGTGTGATTTTCATTATAAAGCATGGAATCGCTAAATTCGCTTTCGCCCAATGCCGGCCCAACCAAAATAAGTGCGGTTCGGGTGATGGATTGTTTTTTTACCCTTTCGCGAATATTGCCAAGGGTGCCGCTTATAACCAGTTCATCGGGCCAGCTGGCGCGGTAAACCACCGCCGCCGGGCAATTTTCACCCAAATGCGGGGTAAGTTCATCCACCACATTTTTTAAGTTATTAATGGAAAGATGCACGCACAAGGTTGCCCCGGTTTTGGCAAAATTTTCCAAGGTTTCGCCCGCCGGCATGGCGCTGGCCCGAACCGAGGTGCGGGTGAGAATAATTGATTGGGAAACATCGGGTAGCGTTAATTCACGGGCTAATAACGCACTGGCGGCACAAAATGCCGGCACACCGGGGGTTACATCATAGCTTATTCTCAACGCGTCAAGCTTTCGCATCTGTTCGGCAATGGCGCCATAAATTGATGGATCGCCCGAATGCACCCGGGCCACGGTTTGCCCGCCAGCAAACGCATTTTTCATTTCCAGAATTATTTCATCTAAATGCAGGGGCGCGGTATCAATCACGCGCGCGGTTTTTTTAGCTGATGCAACAATTTCAGCCGGGA
>JAOULV010000399.1 GCA_029881835.1 Rhodospirillaceae bacterium | reverse complement strand
AAAACCCCTGATTATTGGGTATTTTCAGGCAATTTTTGGCCATTTTCAGCTATTTTTTTCATTTTGTGGGAAAACCCTTGCGTGTGCGCCCAATTTCCTTATATTCCGCCACTTGAAACCATTTCCGGGAACGTTTGGTTTGGGTTTTTTAGCCCTTAATCAACGCCCCCTGTTAACGCAGGGAACAAGGCATACCGGGACAACAATTAACCATCTTAAAAAAGGTGATGAAAAAATGTCGAAGCGTATTCGCTCCAAGTACAAGATTAACCGCCGTTTGGGTTGCAACCTTTGGGGTCGCCCCAAAAGCCCGTTTAACACCCGTGATTATGGCCCCGGCCAGCACGGTCGCGGTCGCCGCAACAAGCCTACCGATTACGGTACCCAGCTTATGGCTAAGCAAAAGCTCAAAGGCTATTACGGCAATATCTCGGAAAAACAATTCCGCAAATATTATTCAGATGCCGCCCGTCGCCCGGGTGATGCGTCGGAAAACCTTATCGGTCTGCTTGAACGCCGTTTGGATGCGGTGGTTTATCGCATGAAATTCGTGCCAACCGTGTTTTCTTCACGCCAAGTGGTGAACCACGGCCACGTCAAGGTTAATGGCAAAACAGTCAACATCCCGTCTTACATGGTTAAAGAAGGCGACGTGGTTGAACTGAAATCAAAATCGCTAAACATTCCTATGGTTATCGAAGCGCTGAATTCATCAGAACGCGAAATTCCTGATTACATGGAAGTCGATACCAAATCGGGCAAAGGAAAATACGTCCGCATTCCTAAATTTGCCGACGTGCCTTATCCGGTGCAGATGGAACCAAACCTGGTTATCGAATTTTATTCGCGTTAATCCGCGAACTAATACAATTAAAAAGGCCTCTCATAATTGGGAGGCCTTTTTTGTTTGGTTTGATTTTTATGTGACCAGTTCGGCCAGCCCGATTAAATCTTTTAATTCAACTTTTGGTTTGAATTCCAAACGTTCGCTTGGTGCCCCACCCCGGTTAATCCACGCCACCTGAAAACCAAAAGCCGCTCCGCCCGCCGCATCCCAGCCATTGGCCGAAACAAAACAGATATTTTCAGGCTGTACATCAAGCCTATCCACCGCCAATTGGTAAACTTTGGGGTCGGGTTTATAAACGCCAACTTCTTCGATTGATAAAACCATATCTAACAAAGTGTCTATGCCGGCATTTTCCGTGGCACTTTTAAGCATGTCAGGGCTGCCGTTAGAAAGGATAGCGGTTTTCATGCCCCGTTCGCGCAATTCGCCTAACATCGGTTTTACTTCCGGATAGGGGGTCAGTATTTCAAAAAATGACAGCAGGCGCGAACGCAATTCATCACCACTAATGCCCAGCGCATCCATGGCATAATCGAGCGAATTTTCGGTCACAACGCGAAAGTCCGCATGCTTGCCCATTAATGAGCGCAACCAGGTATATTGCAATTGTTTGGCCCGCCATATTTCCGACAGCGCACCCGCTTTATCACCCAGTTCATCGTTACAGCTTTGTGCCGCCGAATTCAGGT
>JAOULV010000090.1 GCA_029881835.1 Rhodospirillaceae bacterium | reverse complement strand
CCCGCCCCCATTTCAATTTGGCCTAGCAAATGGCTTTGCAATAGGTCCCGGTTCCATTTATCGCGCTGGGGTATATTGGGCTGAACAAGGCGCAAGCGCACACCATCAACATTTTCTGTTTGCGCACCCGCCAAACGAACTGCGCCCACGCCAAACAGCGTTGCGGGAATTAAAATACTTAAAACGGCGAATTTTATTTTTCCGCGAAACAAAACCACGGGCGCGCTAGCGGCGATTACGGTTAAAAGCCCCAACCCATAAGTGCCAATGAAGGCCGCGCCTTGCAATGCATTATCGGAAAAAGCCCAAACGCTACCCAATAGGTTCCAGGGGAAGCCCGTCAACAACCAGCTTCGCACCCATTCGAGCCCAGCCCAACTGGCAGCAAACAACAGCACCGCGCTGGCCGGGCTGTTTTTTGCAAATTTATAACTAAGCCCGGCGGCGATTGCGACAAACAGGCCAAAGCCCACGGCAAACCCGAAAATGGCAAAGGGTATCAACCAGGCAAAACTTTCGGCATCAACCAATAGGGCCATCGTCACCCAGTAAAGCCCGGCGGCAAAATAGCCCCCGCCCCACCACCAGCCGATTATAAATGCACGCTTAAATGATTTTTGCGCCAACAGCACAAATATTAAAATGCTAAACGCCGGATAAAGAAAAAAAACCAAATGCAGCGGGGCAAAAGCAAAAACCGCAAGCACCCCTGAAAAAAACATCAACAAATAAAGTCGCCAGCCGGATAACCGCTCAAACACGGACACCGTTTTAACAAAAATGTTTTTGCCTAATTTGCCCGTTACTTCATCTGCCATAAAAGGGCCGCCCTATTTGGCTGTGGTTTTTTTATTTTCAGATTTGGGCGACAATTCCTCGCCCTTGAGCAGTTCTTGCGCCCATTCGACGTCGTCCCACGTGCCAACATCCTGGTCGGGGTTTTCGTTTTGGTTGGTGTCTTCGCTTGCAAGTTCAAGCGGCGGACGAACCCTTACGCGTTTTACCTTGCGTGCATCGGCATCAAGAATTTCAAATTCTATTCCCGAAGGGTGGCTTAACAGTTCGCCGCGAATTGGTATTTTTCCTGAAATTGAAAAAACCAGTCCGCCAAGGGTATCAATATCATCGCGTTCTTCATCGCTGAATATTTTTTTACCCAATGCGCTTTCTAATGCTTCTATCGGGGTGCGGGCAGACGCATCCCAGCTTCCGTCTTTGCGTTGCTCAAGGCCAAGGTCTTCGTGAATATCAAATTCGTCTTCTATTTCACCGACAATTTCTTCAACCAAATCTTCAATGGTGACCAACCCGTCAACCCCGCCAAATTCATCAACCACCAATGCCATGTGACAACGTTTGAGCCGCATCTCCAAAAGCAGATCAAGCACCATCATCGCCGGCGAAACAAACATCACCGGGCGAACAATAGCCGCAGGATTAAATTCGCCTTTGTCGTCTTGCATGTTGGCCAGCACGTCTTTGACGTGAATCATGCCCAACACATTATCAAGTGTGCTTTTATAAACGGGAAAGCGTGAATGGCCTTCTTTCACCATAAGGGCAACAAAGTCTTTTAATGTAGCGCTGGCACGAATTGCACGAATGTCGGCGCGTGGAACCATGACATCTTCGACCGTGCGCCCGCGCAATTCCAGAATATTGCCCAGCAACATTCTTTCATCGGCACCAAGGGATTGCTCGCCTTCTTCACCGCCTTCGATGAGCTCTTCCAGCGTATCGCGCGCGGTTTCACCGCTGCGCCCACTTAGCCATTCTATAAATGATTTCCAGAAATTTTTTTCGCGCCGGGCCGATGTCGTGGTCTGGTTTTCACCGTCCGGCGAGATAGAAGAGGGATCGTTCATTATTTATTCCGTTTATGTATCAAGGCCTTTTGCATTTAAGCGTAAGGGTTATTGATACCTAGTCCTTTCAAAATTTCCGTTTCCAGATTTTCCATTATTTCGGCCTCGACCGCATCAACGTGGTCAAGGCCAATAAGGTGTACCATACCATGAACCACTAAATGACAAAAATGATTAGCCAGCGTCTTTTTTTGTTGGGTCGCCTCGGCCTTGGTGGTTTCCAAGGCAATAGAAATATCGCCCAATAACCAAGGCATTCCGGGCGAACCGCCCGCCTTCGGCAATGGCCCGGCGGCAAAAGACAAAACATTGGTGGGCTTATCAAGGCCGCGATAGTCACGATTAAGCATTTGCTGGCGGGCGTCATCTAGCAACATGAGGCTTACCTCGACGGTGGTGTTTTTGCAAAGCTCAAGCCCAACCAGCCCTTTTTCGCACACCGCTAACCATGTGGCCTGAATTGCCCGGGTCGCAATTTTTTCACCATCGGCCAGTTCGCTATTCCAGCCATCGGCATCAACCGATATATCAATAACCAAATTATTTGCGGGCTTGTCAGCTGGCGCACCGGCCATAGATTTTGTCATTTCTTCGCCATAGGTGATTTGTTGTTTTCATAAGGGGCGGAGGCACGACGCTTTTTTTCCGCCCCGTCATAGGCATTTACAATGCGCGTTACCAATGGGTGACGCACAACATCGGCGGCGCTAAATTGTATAAAAGCAACGCCCGTTACGTCATCCAATATTTCACTGGCATCACGCAAGCCCGAACGCTGACCCTTGGGCAAATCAACCTGGGTTAAGTCGCCGGTAACAACCATGCGGGCGTTTTCGCCCAGACGGGTTAAAAACATTTTCATTTGCACCGCCGATGTGTTTTGCGCTTCATCCAAAATTACAAAAGCATTAGCAAGGGTACGCCCACGCATAAAAGCAAGAGGGGCTACTTCGATTTCACCATTTTCCAAACGCTTCACAACCTGTTCGGCCGGCAACATGTCATAAAGTGCATCATAAAGCGGGCGCAAATAAGGGTCGACCTTTTCACGCATATCGCCCGGCAAAAAGCCAAGCTGTTCACCCGCTTCGACCGCGGGGCGCGATAATATTATGCGGTCAACTTCACCCCTGACCAAACGTTCAACCGCTTTGGCCACCGCCAGATAGGTTTTACCAGTACCGGCCGGGCCGATAGCAAAAACAAGCTCGCTTTCATCTATCGCTTTTAAATATTGCCCCTGCGTTACCGAGCGCGGTGAGATGGAGCGTTTTTTTGTTTTGACTTCAAGTGCGCCAATAGCGCTTCCCTTAGGAGATGCCATCAGGCGCACGCTAGCGGCAACTTCATCGGGGCCGACTTCGCCGCCTTGGATAAGCCTGCCGTAAAGGTCTATCATTACTCTTTCTGCTAATTCGACGTCTTCATCGGTGCCGCTGATTTCAACCTGTCCGCCGCGCGCACCAATTGTTACGCCAACCAACCCTTCAATTTGTGCCAGATGGGCATGATGAAACCCAAAAAGCGCTTGTGCTAGTTGGTTATCAGCAAATGTCAGGGCTGCTATTTTTTCTGTTGCTTTGGTGCCGACAGATTTGTTTTTGCCGGCAGGTTTTTTATTTTTGGTTTTTGTTTGCGTTTTTTTTGTCACGCACAGAACCTTTCATTGTTTTTATTGGCTGTCAATTCGCCAAGTAGGGAATTGTCGTAACCGTTTGTTATTTTTACGCTGGCAATCTGGTTCATCAATTCATCATTTGCTTCAACCACAACCGCTTGCATGTACGGGCTGCGTCCGACCAATTGCCCCGGTTTTTTTCCTCTGCGGTCAAATAATACTTCCATGGTTTTGCCGATGGATTGTTCATTAAAGCGAAGGGTGTTTTCGTTTAGTAATTTTTGCAGGCGGGCCAAGCGTTCGGATTTTACCCGTTCGTCAATTTGTTCTTCCATCATGGCCGCGGGCGTGCCGGGACGGGGCGAAAACACAAAAGAATAAGACTGAACAAAACCAACGTCGCGAACGATATCACAAGTATCTTCAAAATCGCGCTCGGTTTCGCCCGGAAAACCGACGATAAAATCGCTAGATAGCGCCATGTCCGGACGGGTCGCCATTATTTTTTCAGCTAAAGCGCGGTATTGGGCAGCGTTATGGCGCCGGTTCATGGCTTTTAATATTTTGTCCGAACCCGATTGTATGGGCAAATGCAAATAAGGCATCAGCTTTTCAATATCACGGTGCGCGGCAATAAGGTCATCATCGACTTCGGCCGGGTATGATGTGATGTAACGAACCCGTTTGACCGTATCAATATCGGCCACCGCTTTTATAAGCGATGCCAGGCCGTGCACTTCACCATCTGCACCGATGCCGTGATAGGCATTTACGTTTTGCCCAACAAGGGTAATTTCCTTTGCCCCGGCAGTGGCCAGTTCATTTGCTTCGGCCATAATGCTGTTTACGGGGCGTGAACTTTCCGCCCCGCGGGTATAGGGCACAACGCAATAGGTACAAAACTTATCACAACCTTCTTGCACGGTTAAAAATGCCGATGCCCCATCTAGTGTGCGCGGAACATCAAGCAAATCAAATTTGCTTTCAACCGGAAATTCGGTATCCAACACTTGCCCGCCTTTGCGTGCGGCCTCGGCTATCATTTGCGGTAAACGATGATAAGTTTGTGGGCCAAACACCATGTCAAGATGCGGCGCACGCGACAACATTTGTTCGCCTTCGGCCTGCGCGACGCAACCTGTCACCGCAAGAATGGAGCGCGCCCCGCCATTTTCAATTTTCTTTTCACGAATTTTATTCAAGCGCCCTATTTCGGAATAAACTTTTTCCGCCGCCCTTTCACGAATGTGACAGGTATTTAGTATTACCATATCGGCATCAGCTGGCGTGTCGGTCACGACAAAACCCAATGGCGAAAGAACTTCGGCCATGCGTTCAGAATCATAGACATTCATCTGGCAGCCATAAGTTTTGATGTATAATTTTTTTACCAAAGTGTTGTTGGGCGGTGTGTGCCCACCTTCAGTCTTGCTTGTCTTTGTTGTGGCTATCAATCGGAACGCCATAAAGTTCCAAGCGATGACCAACAAGTTTAAGCCCGTGTTCGGCGGCAATTTTTTCTTGCATTGCCTCTATCTCGGGATTGTTAAATTCAATTACCCTATTTGAATGAATATCTATCAGGTGGTCGTGGTGTTCGTCAGATACTTCTTCATAGCGCGAACGGCCATCACCAAAATCATGGCGTTCAAGTATTCCTGATTCTTCAAACAAGCGAACCGTCCTGTAAACAGTTGCAATGGAAATATTGGAATCAAATTTTACCGCACGACGGTGCAATTCTTCAACGTCGGGGTGATCGCTGGCATTGGAAAGAACCCTTGCGATTATGCGACGCTGTTCTGTCATCTTCATGCTTTTATCGATACATAACTGTTCGATACGTGAAGGTTTATTTCCAGCCATTAAATTGTTCCGTATAAATTGCCTGTGATATTTATTACAAGGCGTAAATTTTTTTTATTTTTTAGAACCGCGCTGTGTCGTGCCCAAGCCAATTTTCTTAGCGAGCGAGCTTCGGTGCTCGGCATAATTTGGCGCAACCATTGGGTAATCAGCCGCCAAGCCCCAGCGTTCACGGTATTCTTCCGGGGTCATCCCGTATGATGTTTTGAGATGTCTTTTCAACATTTTCAATTTTTTTCCATCTTCCAGGCACACCAAATAATCAGGGGTAATGGATTTTTTTACCGATACCGCAGGCTTTGGCCGATCGGCGTGTTGTATGGCCGTGCCTAGCCCCGTGAGGGTTTGGTAAACGTCACTTATAACCTGGCTTAATTCGGTCGCGTTGACCGAGTTATTGCTGACAAATGAAGCAACGATTTCGGTGGTTAGTTCTAGAATTTCGTTTGATTCTGGTTTTTCGCTCATGATTTTTTTGGTTCGCTATAAAATGAAAAAAGTACTTTATTCACAGTATTTCATGTACTGTTCAAGGCCAATATAAATACTATGTTAGTAATATTGCAAGGTTGTAGTGAGTTTTAAGTTATGAATAACCCCAAACCCAGTATTAAAGCTGATTATTTCTTGGATATTACAACACTTATCTGCCCGATGACCTTTGTCCGGACCAAATTATTGATAGAAAAAATGACCGTGGGCGAGACCTGCCATATACGCCTTAAAGGAGCCGAACCATTAAAAAACGTGCCCCGAAGCGCGCGCGAGCTTGGTCACGAGATTGTTTCCTTATCCCCCGAAACGCCCAATCAGGCTGGTGGCGATGGCGACGGGGTTTTTAATTTGCTGATAACAAAACGCTAAATATTAAAAAACGCTCAGATTGATTTTTCCATTAT
>JAOULV010000089.1 GCA_029881835.1 Rhodospirillaceae bacterium | reverse complement strand
CAAAAAAGCCGAAGCATACCTTGCTTCAACTGGTATTGGCGATACCGCATACTTTGGTCCGGAACCTGAATTCTTTGTTTTTGATGACGTTCGCTATGACGTGCAAATGAATAAATGCTTCTATGAATTCGATTCAGACGAAGGCCCGTACGTTACCGGTAAAATCATGGAAGAAAGCAACACCGGCCACCGCCCCGGCGTAAAGGGTGGTTATTTCCCCGTTCCGCCAGTTGACAGCGCGCACGACATGCGCGGCGAAATGGTAACAGTGATGAAAGAAATGGGTCTTACCATGGATAAACATCACCACGAAGTTGCCCCGTCACAGCACGAACTGGGTATGACATTTGATACCCTGGTGCGCACAGCTGATAACGTGCAAATAAACAAATACTGCACCCACATGATTGCCCACACATATGGCAAAACCGCAACCTTCATGCCGAAACCTGTAATCGGCGATAACGGTTCGGGCATGCACGTTCACCAGTCCATCTGGAAAGACGGCAAGCCGCTTTTTGCCGGCAATGGTTATGCCGACCTGTCTGATACCGCGCTTTATTATATTGGCGGCATCATCAAGCACGCCAAAGCATTGAACGCGTTCACCAACCCACTGACCAACAGCTACAAACGCCTTATTCCGGGCTTTGAAGCGCCTGTGTTGTTGGCCTATTCGGCACGCAACCGTTCAGCATCTTGCCGTATTCCGTTCTCGGCCAACCCAAAAGGCAAGCGTGTTGAAATTCGCTTCCCCGATCCGGGTGCAAACCCATATCTGGCATTTGCTGCCATGATGATGGCTGGCCTTGACGGCATCCAGAACAAAATCCACCCGGGCGATGCCATGGATAAAAACCTTTACGATTTGCCACCCGAAGAATTGGCAAACGTACCAACGGTTTGCGGTAGCCTGCGTGAAGCGCTGGAAAACCTTGATAAAGACCGCGACTTCCTGAAAAAAGGCGACGTGTTTGACGACGACATGATCGACGGATACATCACCTTGAAATGGGAAGAAGTTTACAACTTTGAACACACCCCGCATCCGGTTGAGTTCAAAATGTATTACAGCTGTTAATAGCGGCTCACAGCTAAAACAAAACCCCCGTCGGCGGAATATCCGGCGGGGGTTTTTTGTTTTTTTTCACTTAGTGAGGGCAAATTGAAAATGTTAGAACCTCGGTGCTTGAATTAAGCCTGACCCAAACTTCGGTATCTTTGCCAATTTTACTTCTCAGGTCGTCGCTGGTAATCGGGCAGCCAAGTTTAGCTATGGCAAATTGCTGCATTCGGCTGACGGATGCAATTTTATTTAAATCAGATTCCGATATAACCCGCATATCAACGATAAGCTTTTGTTCGTTCTCGGCAGAGATTGTCATAATTTCCCATCCCGTATTGGGCGGGCTTTTTAAATAGTAGTTTTTTAATTCTTTTATACTGTCGGCAACGTCAACCGCGCCACCGCCGCACCCGCCAAGCAGTGCGCTAATACTAACCGCAACAAATGCGCCTATTGGTAATTTTTTTAAAATTTGCAATTTTGACGCCCCCGCCATTACATTCAAACATCATCACAACAAATCTATACCACCGCGCGCACAAAAAAACCACCCCACCCTTAGAATTTCAATTACAAAGGATGGGGCGGTTTATTTAATACTTATTTAAAAGAGCCTTATTTTTCCTGAAGAGAAAAGATAAACTCGTCATAGGCCATACCCTTTTCTTTAAGGATATTCAAAAGCGTATCAAACGCTTCGTTCATGCCGTCTTTGCGGTTGGCGTGGCCATTTTCAATATCAAGCAACTGCTTATAAAGCGGGATTATGACCTCATCCACCACTTTGCGGTTGGGAACCCGGCGGTTGGAATGAAAGCCGATAACCTGCCCGTTTGTGTCGCGCGATGGGGTGGCGTGCGCCAACACCCAATAATGATCGCCGTTTTTGGACATGTTTTTTACGTATGCAAAAATTTCTTTGCCCGCACCCAGTGTGTCCCACAATAGTTTGAACACACAACGCGGCATATCGGGGTGGCGCACCATGGAATGGGGGTTACCCAAACATTCATCTTCAGAGCCACCATAAAGATCAAGAAAAACCGGATTAACGTATGTCAGGTGTCCTGTGGTGTCTGTTTTGCTGACAATAATTTGGTCTTCATTAAAAAAACGCTCTTTCCCGGTGGGTTGTACATCGCGTGCCATGATATTTTCCTTAAGGCTAATGGTTAGTGCATGTCCGCATAATGCGGCCATCAACAAATTGCGCAATGTGTTGTAGGTGGTGATGGGAAAATGCAATTACGAGAAAAATCGCACGCTAAACGCAAAAATATTTATAATTTGGTTATTTTAAAGGCTAGCACTGGTTAATAGTCACATTTTTTTTATGGTTTTGGCACACGCAACTATGCGCCCGGCCATATTTTGGCCGCTAAATTTAAAATTTACGTAGATTAAATTAAATGTCGCTCTTCAGGCGCTCGACAATCGAACCCAGTGCCTGAAATCTTATGTACGCCCCGACAATGATCATTCCCGTTCCGGCAAGAAACCACAAAATCGGAGGGAGCTTTCTTTCCGCCGAAAAGAAAAAATATCCCTTTGCGGGTTCGGCAAGAACGGAAAAAAATATGTAAACAGTGGCAAACAATATAAACAGTATGCCAAAGCGCAAAAGAAACATGGTTATCCACCATGTTGTCGGCTTGCGGGTGCGCAATTGCTGTTCAGCTCTTGTCCAAAATTCCTGACTTGTTGCATCTTGCGCCATTATAGGTATTCCCCCATTGAATGTTTGCTGAATTTAGCGCGCCCCATTGGCCATAATACCAGATGATTATAATTCATATAGACTATAAAAAAATACATTTTGTTAATATCGACGAAATAACTTTGTCTGATAATTTATGAACTTAATGGATAGTTTTATCAAATAAAACTAGCGTTTTCTTGGAAAACAAGTTGGGGGATGAACCGTGATACAGAATGTAATGGTTCAAGATGAAAAAGAGCCAAATGAGGTTGAGCGCATGGCTTCTAAGCTTATAAAAAGCCTTGGCGTTGAGGGCGCGCTTAGCTGTTGCCGTGAAAACCACTGGGACGGGGTATTAAAGGTTATAATGATCCGCCTTAGGAGTAGCGACATATAGGCATATCCGCCACATTGACCTTGGATTTCTGGGTTTTTTGAAATCTGGACGATTGTAATTTGCGCCCATTCACCCCATATTTTAACATCAAACAACACTTATTGGATATGGTGGCATGGTCAAAAAAATACTTATTGGTGTCGGGGTGCTGGCGATTGTTGCGGCAGGCGGTTTGTACCTTCTCGCTTCAAACATTAATTCAATTGTAAAAGCCGCCGTTGAAGAAGGCGGTTCGGTTGTTACCGGCGTCACGGTAAGGCTTGATAAATCCAATATTGACCTCACCAACCAGCGTGGCGCCCTGATTGGCCTTTCGGTTGGCAACACGGCAGATTTTAACACACCATATGCATTTAATTTTGGCGCAATCGGCCTTGATCTTGGCGAAGGATCGACCAGTTCGGTTTTGGTTATAGACAAAATAGTAATAGACAAACCGAACATCACCTACGAAATAGGTAAATTCGGCAGCAATATTGATGCCATTCAAAAAAATATAGACAGGTTTGTGTCTGCGCCGAGCAAAACATCATCGGGGTCTTCGTCAACCACCAACAAAACCCAATCATCATCTGGTGACGGAATAAAGATGATAATAAAAAATCTTTATATTCGCGGCGGTAAAATAAATGTAAGCGCATCGTTAATGCAGGGAAAAACGGTTACCACCAAACTGCCGGAAATCCACCTAAAAGATATTGGCAAAAAATCAGGCGGTGCCAGCGCCGGCGAGGTTGCCGAACAGCTTATCGGCGCAATATCAAAACATGCCGGCGGCGCGGTGGGCGCGCTTGATCTTTCGATAATCGGCATAAAAGACATTGACGCAATAACAAAAGGAACCGCAAGCACAATTGGCAATGTCGGTTCGGGTGCCGCCGGTGCAATTGAAGGCGGCATAAAAGATGTGGGAAAAGCTTTGGGCGGTATTTTTAAATAGGTGTTATATCAACCGTAACCCTGTTGCGTTTTAAGTTTTTTCCATACCACATTGTCGCCGCCAGCGTTATCAGCAAGAACGGGGCCATGCCGTAATTTACAAAGTCCCAACCCGATACGTTCATCAACGCGCCCGATGAAAACGAAGCGGTGGCCGCTGATATGCTTACAATCAGTTCATTTAACCCCTGAACCTTGGCTTTTTCTTCTGGGCGATAAGCCTCGGCCAACAGTGTTGTTCCGCCGACAAATAGAAAATTCCAGCCAACCCCAACCAACACAAGGGTTATAAAGAAATTGGCAAAGTCTATGCCGCTTACGGCAATAACCGCACCCAACGCAAACATGGCCATGCCGGAATAAAGAACCCGCAATATCCCCATTTTACTAATAAGCCAGCCAGAAAAAAACGATGGCACAAACATGGCCAAAACGTGGCCCTGAATCACCCCACCTGTGGCTTCAATCGAAAACCCGCATACCTCCATCGCCAATGGGGTTGATGTCATAACTAAAACCATCAACCCATAAGACATTGCGGCACTTAAAGCTGCCGCCATAAAAACCGGTTGGCGGATTATTTCAAGCATAGGTCGCCCACTATTGCTTTCGTGCTCTACCTCGGGCTTGGGTATTTGCAAAAACAAAATAACCGCAAACGCCACAAGGCTTACAATGCTTGCGCTAACATAAGCACCGGCAAACGGAACAGGGGCCAAAAGATCGCGGGTTGAAACGGCAATCCACGGGCCAAACAAAGCCGAAACCACCCCGCCCGCCAGAACAAGCGATATCGCACGTGCGGCATATTCGCTTGGTGCGGCTTCGGTTGCGGCAAAACGATAATATTGTGTGTATGCCTGATAAATGCCGCCGATAAATGCTGATAAGCTAAATAACCAGAAGCTTCCTTCAAAAATGGCATAAGCCGCAAGTGCACCGCTTATCATTCCGGCCATTGCACCAATCAAAAACCCGCCCCGTCTGCCAATGCGGCGCATAATAAAAGACGCAGGAACAGTGCTAAGCATGGAACCAACCACATACATGGCAACCGGAAGTGTGGCTAATGATTTGTCATCGGCCAACATCTTTCCAACAAGCCCGCCAAACGTAATCATGGTTACGGCGGAAATGAGAAACAGTGCCTGCGATGTTGATAGCAAAAACACGTTTAATCTGTAGCGACGAATTGTCATTGTTTATTCATTTTCCTTGCGATTTATTATTTTTTTTATCGACCTCGCGCGTGGTCAACAATATACCAACAACAATCGGAATTATGCCAACCAGATGATAAGCCTCTAGCTTTTCACCTAAAAAGATAATTGCTAGCACTGCGCTGGAAATTGGTATCACGTGAATAAACAACCCAGACTTATTTGGCCCGACCATCTGCACTGCACGGTTCCAGCTAACAAATGCAACTATTGAAGCAAAGATTGCAACGTAAGCTATCGCCGTCATATTTGCGACGGAAATATCAAAACCGCCCAGCGCTGAAAGTTCCCACAAATATGCCGGAAAAAGCATCACAACAGCCATCCAGTTTATGGTTGCCAAAACCACCATTGGCGGAATTTCCTTGGGCAACCTTTTTAAAAGCACGGAATAAACCGACCACATAACAACCGCGCCCAGCACCAAAATATCACCAATGGCAAAACTCAAGCCCAGCAATACATCAATGTTACCGCGGGTGATGATTACACCAACCCCAACAAACGATATGGCTATGCCAAGACCCTGGCGAAGGCTTAGCTTATCTTCGCCGGCAATAAAGGCAATCATGGGTATAACCAATGGCATTGACGCCAAAACCATCCCGGCATTTATGGCGCTGGTGGTGTGTAGCGCCCAATAAATCAGGCTGTGAAACATAACCATCCCGCTTAAGGCCAAAACCCCAAGCAACAATGCGTGTTTTTTTATTGCGCTTAAATTGTTTCGCAATCCAGCTATGGCATACGGCGCAAGCAAAAAGCCCGACAAAGCCCATCGCCAAAAATTGAGGCTCAAAGGGCCAATGTCGGCATGAACCGCCCTGCCCACCACAAAATTACCACCCCAAATGACCGTGGCTACAACCAGCAATAAGTATGGTGACGGTGCAATTTTCAAAATAATTACCCTTTTTAACAATACCCTACGCGCCCCTATTACACCCATTTAACGGGCAAAACCACCCAATATCCCGCCCCTGAGCGTCATTATTTCACTCTGATATTGCTTGACAAATACCGTTTGTTCATGTTTTGTTCTATTTAGATAAACCAACAGACG
>JAOULV010000088.1 GCA_029881835.1 Rhodospirillaceae bacterium | reverse complement strand
CTGCGCTGAGCTAATGCTTACCGTATCGCCATATGCAACACCCGAACCAACGCCTAAAAGCGTGGCAACAAATATGGCAATTGCAAAAAAGCGGGGCATGGATCAATCGCCCCCGACAGTTGGGAACACGACAATATCAACCCGGCGAGCCAGCTGAAGGCGCTTTTCTTCTTCTATTTTGGGTAACTGGTTGTAACGGCTTGCGGCATATCCGAACGCATAGATCTCTTCAGTATATCCAGACCTTCTGATTGTATTTGCAACCGCGGCGGCACGGGCCAGCGACAATTCCCAGTTAGAGGTAAAATCGCCTCCGCTGGCGGGTGGCCTGGGGTCGGTGTGCCCATTGACCCCTATTTGGTTACCGATATTTCTAAGCACGCTTCCCAAGGTGAACAATGCCGATTTTGCCCCATCGGTCATAACCGCCCTGCCGGCATCAAAAAGCAGGTCACCGGGCAAGGCTATGACCAAGCGATCATCAAGCTTCATCAGCTGGCTTTGCGAAAGCAACGGGTCTTGCATCATTGATTCTTCTAAAACGGTAGAAAGATAATCAAGATTAATTGCCCGCTTGCGAAATATTGTTCCCACATTGAATTTAGATGTAGCTGCCGCCACGGTAGTTAATTTTGCCGGATTAAGGGTTTGCGTCAGGGTATCAATCATCGCTTCCCATTCATCCATTTTTACATTCGACATGGAAAACAACAAAACAAAAAAAGTAAGCATCAGCGAAACCAGGTCGGTAAAGGTTACCATCCAGGCAGCATTTGGCTTTGCTGGTTTTTCTGGCTCGGTTTCCTGATTTTCTATTTCTGTCATTTTGCCCCTGCGGTAACGATAGTTTAAATCTTGCAATATTGATGTTAGCGCTACTGCTTAACCTGATTTTCCACATCTTCGTTAAATTTAAGTTTTGTGCCCTCGATGTCGCGCGTATAAAACCATAACACGGTTTCGTCTGCCCTGCTTGGGCGCATTCCAACGCTTACGCTATCTGGCGGGATGCCGCGTTCAAACATGGCTTTGGCAAAATTTCCCGCCCGGGTCATTTCCAATGTTTCTACTATGGGCATGGATTTGCCCCCGCCAATTGTTGGAACGCCGATTAGAAGCTCAAGATCAAAACGCATTCCTGCGGGACGATTGGAAAGCGAGGCAACGGTACGATCGAGCAAGGGATACATGCTAGGGCGGATGGTTGCTTCGCCAGTGGTGAAAAGCGAGTCAGATTTTAGCACAACCCGCATTAGTTTTCCCGGTTGCACCACCTCAATCTTTTCTATTGCAACCGATGTCGCAAAAATACCCGTGACCTGTTCTTGAAATTCCTGCGCGGCAAGAACATCACCATCTTTTGACCTGAATGATTGCAATTCCGCAGACGGCGGAACAATTGTTGTAAAGGCGCTAGAAAGGCTATCCATAACCTTTTCTGATTTTGATTCTTCCAATGTGGAAATAGAGACAAGCAGAATAAAAAATGCCAGCACCACAAGATACAGCCCAAGGAACAAAGCAACCGTATGGTCCTCTGGCTTTTCCGGCACATCTATGGATTCAAAATCGTCCATGTCGGACTAATCAAAACTCGCTAAAAGATCATCAATTTCAGCCTGGCTTCTGCCCTGCCCCTTAAGTTGAGGTCCTTCAAGCAGGTCCTCGTCACTAATTTTATTATTTTCTGCAGAATTGGAATCTTGCTCGTTGGTGGAGCTTGATTTTTCAACCTTGATTTCGAACACCTCAATCAACTTATCAACCCTTGCCTCTATGTGTTGCAAAGTTTTGACAACCTTGTTGATGCGCTGTCCGGTGATATCTTGAAATGTACATGCTTCATAAATTTTGGTGGTGGCGTCCATCAACGTTGAGGCGGCGTCACCTTCAAGTTGGGACATTAGTCCGTCCAAACCATCACAGGCGTCCATAATTGTATGCGTTGCTTCGGCTGTGGCCTCAACAATTGCACCCAATTCAATTTCGGCTTTTGGCAGAAAATCATCTTTTACTTCGTCCGGCCTGATGGCGGCGATTTCTTGCTTGGCGTCATGAATGTAGCCAGCCAAATTTTCCAGCTCGGAAAAAATCATTTTTTCAATTCTGGTGGCAGGTCTTTTCCCGCTGGCAGCCTTTTTGGCCGCCTTTTTAGCTGCGCTGACTATTTTTTTTACCGCCGAAGATTTTTTTGCGGTGGATTTCTTTTTTACGGTTTTTTTCTTGAGCGTCTTTTTCTTTGCCGGTTTCTTGGGGGTTTTTTTGGCAGTTTTCTTTTTGGCTACCTTGCGCTTGGCCTTTGACGGGGCCGCACGCTTAGCGGTCTTGCGCTTTGCAATTTTTTTCTTAGACGTTTTTTTCTTTGCTGTCTTACGGATAGGCTTTTTGGATTTGCCCAAAGAAATACGACCAGTCGTCTTGCGCTTGGTGGCAGTGCGTTTAGCTGCCTTCCCCCGGGACATTGGCAAACCCCTTAGAAATCACCGAGCACGCTGACCATCTTGGCCTTGAGGGTATCAGCGTTGAACGGCTTAACGATGTAGTTTGAAACACCAGCTTCCTTGGCCGCAATAACGTTTTCTGATTTGGATTCAGCCGTAACCATAATAAATGGTATCGCTTTAAGGGTGTCGGTTGACCTTACGTGGCGCAACAGCTCAATGCCTGTCATCGGCTCCATATTCCAGTCAGAAATAATAAGACCGAATTTCGGATCTTCTTTCAGGATTTCCAACGCCGAAGTGCCGTCAATTGCCTCTTCAACGTTTTCAAAGCCCAACTGCTTTAGCAGGTTGCGCATAATCCTGAGCATGGTCTTGTAATCATCGACAATCAGGACCTTCATACTCATATCTACAGCCATTTAGAACTCTCCATCCACTGGCCGGTTATTGCTGGGCAGGGCCATTGGGTTTTTCCAAACCTTAGGGGCCCAACCAAGCGTCAAACCAAGTGACAAACAATTATAACAATCACTACAAAACCAAAATTACAAAACCTTAGCTAATATATTATGAAGCTAACATATATTTAGTGCCACCCCATCAATCAATACATAAAATAACGAAAAATTGTGCTTCACAATATGGGTACATACTTAGGTAAAACAGCCAATCATTCTTGGCAACCTTTTTAAAAACAACGGATTAGCCATTTTTGCCCGATTTTAGCAAAATATAGCCCTATCCGGCACTGTCTCCGGGTCTCGGCAATTTCCGCATTTTTGCCAATTCTACGGTCATTTCCTTGGCTTTTACGGGGTCCATCTTGGCCATTATAGGCGCCAAAGAGCGCTCTTTCATGCGTTCGGTAACCATCAATAGGGTGGCCATTTCCATCTCTTCAAATATTCGTGCGGCGTCCTTTGGCTTCATATTTTCATAGATTTTAACCAAACTTGCCAATTGCGAATCCTGCTGACCATCGTATTGCTTTATTAAGCCATCCAGCGTCGCCTTCAGCACCTTAAAATCGTCTATTTTTTTGTCGATTCGCGCTTCCGCCGCCTGCAACATGGCTTCGCGGGTTTCTATTTCCCGGGCGCGTAGCTCTATTTCCTGGCGACGCTCAGCCAGCTTTTGCAAAAGGTCTATTTCCGTCTGGGTCAACAAGGTTGGATCATCGGAAAGCATTCGTGCCGCGATTGCCGCCGGGTCTTCGTCCGGCATGGTTAATGGCTCGGCCGCCATAAGCGGATCATTGCCCATCAGGGTAGTGCTATCTTGGGTAGCATCTTGGCCAGCATTTGGGGCACCGGGGTCTCCTTGGGCGGCGGGCGTTTGTGCCTGCGCTTCGGCAACGCCGACCTCGCTGTCGTTTAGGCTTTCCACGCCTTTCCAAATATCGCTAACCCTTACGCTTAGCATTAACACGGAAAAGAATATAACGACCGGCAATAACCGAAAGCGCGACATGACACGGCTTGTAAAGCCCCTCTTTTTATTTGTTTTTCTTTTTTTGCTGCTCATGGATATTTGATTCCGTTTAACGGCATTTTATCAGCCCGGGGCCCCTGAATTAAAACTATCTTGCTGCGCCAAGCACTTTCATCAACACGCGCTCTGCATCGGCTTGCGGGTCAATATTTTCACCCCCTTCGCGGGCGCGCAAAGAATTTTTAACCAGATTAGCGGGAGCAATTTTTTTGCGGCTATTTTTTATGGAATCCCTTAATGGATTATCACCAAAATCATCAATTTTATTTAAGGAAAATTCATCCACTACATCACCGGCAAGGTCTTCATCGGAAAAGCTTCCCTTATTAACTGGTGCAGAAAATTTGTGCGAGGCACGAACGCGCTCCATCATTTCATCGGCTGTGGTGCCGCCGCGTTCCACCAGATAAGCAAGGTCATCTTTAAGAACCTCGGCCTTTTTAATTTCTGCTGTAAGTAGATCAGTAGAAATTTTAAGCACCTTGGTGCCCTCTTCGGCACGATGGGTCGCGCTTGTAAATGTTTTTGCCAATGCTTCAAGTTCGGCTTTGTCACCGCGTAGTTGCGACAAGCGCGCATTAAGGCGAATTGCATAAGCAATGGTAAGCATCAAAAGTACGGCAATCGTAACGTCCAACACTAAGGAAATTGTCATTTTTTTTCCTTTCCCTGAAATTGCGTCATGTGCAGTTTAAAAATAAAGCACAAAAACCACAGTTATAAAAAGTTGTTAAAACCATATATACCCAAAGGTTTATTCCTTTGGTTTTTCGTATTTTCCATCAATTCTAATTGCAATATGCTCGCCCTTGCGGCCCATTTTGCCGACATACATGGGCACATCACCGCACTGCAACACAACTTGGCTGTCGGGCGCGGCGGTTAACGGCAGGTGAGAATTTACTTTGAAATCAAACGCCGAGCCCAAACGCATTGATTGAGTATCAAGAACGGCCTCCAATTCAACTTCGGTGAGCCACAATTCCTCGGCCAAGTGAGTTTCCCAAATTGAATCACGGCCAAATTTTTCACCCATAAACGATTGCAGCAAAAGCTCACGAACTGGCTCTAGCGTTGCATAAGGCAACAACAGTTCCATTTGCCCGCCACGGTCTTCCATATCAATCCTTAAGCGGGCCACAATGGCGGCGTTGGACGGTCTGGAAATCGTTGCAAAACGTGGGTTTGTTTCAATTCGGTCAAAACGGAACGTAACTGGTGAAAGCGGTTCAAACGAGCCGGAAAGATCAGACAGCATTACGTGGACCATGCGTTCAACCAGCGAGCGTTCGATGGTGGTATAGGGGCGCCCCTCAATACGCATGGCGGCCGTTCCACGCCTGCCACCCAACAAAACGTCAACAATTGAATAGATAAGCGATGAATCAACCGTCAATAGGCCAAAGTTATCCCATTCTTCGGCCTTAAACACGCTGAGCATGGCCGGTAGCGGGATCGAGTTAAGGTAATCACCAAAACGAATGGACGTAATGTTGTCCAGAGATACCTCAACGTTATCAGAGGTAAAGTTACGAAGGCTGGTGGACATCAAACGGACCAAACGGTCAAACACAACTTCAAGCATCGGCAAGCGTTCGTACGAAACCAGCGCCGAGTTAAGTATGGCCTGAATGCCGGATTTATGATCAACCTCGTCAAGTTCATCATCAAAGCCAAGTAGCGAGTCAATTTCGTCTTGATTAAGAACGCGGGTTGATTCGCGCCCCGCACCAGGAGAGGATGATGTGTCCCCGCCTCCGCCATCAAGCATCGCGGCCCATTCTGCGGCAAGATCGTCACCGTCGTCGCCACCACCGCCACCGGCAGCAGCTGGGTCACCACCGCCCATGGCGGCTTCCCATGCGGCCGCCATTGCATCTTGGTCTACGTCATCACCTGGGGCTGTCATTTATTGCCCTTATCCTTTTCTGGATGCCCGTTATTGAACGAGCATTTCTTTAAACAAAACATCGTTTACTTTTGCCGGACTAACCGCAACATTGACCCGCTTTAACAATTCTTCGCGCAGGCGGTACATTCCGGCAGATCCCTTCAGGTCATCAATTCTGAGTTCACGTAGATACACCTGAAAATTATCAACTATTCTTGGCATCAATCCTTCTACTTTTGGTATGTCTTCGGCATGTTCAAGCTCTAGGCTGACCCTAATCTTCAAATATACCGACTTGCGATCCCCGGTATTGAGATTTACCAGCATCTCTGGCAGGTCATAAAATACCGCATCACCCGAAACCATGGCTTGTGCTTCATCATGAAGAGCGGCCTCTTCGCCGCCGGCTATCATGTTGATGATCGGCTGCAAGTAACCGAGAAAATATGCCGCGGTCGTTCCGCCAAGAATAATGGCCAGCACGGCGGCGATAACTATCAAAAGCCTTTTTCTGCCAGACTTTCTACTCTCGCCTTCTTCGCCTTCTTCGCCCTCAAGA
>JAOULV010000087.1 GCA_029881835.1 Rhodospirillaceae bacterium | reverse complement strand
CCATCGCCACATTGGTAAAAGGGGTAAAAGACAGCGAAACCATGCCCGATATTTTGCTCGAGGCTGATTTCAAGGCCAACTTAACCCAAACCTGCTCGGTCAGCCTTGAGCCGGTGGAAGACGAAATCAAGGCGCACGTATCGCAAATATTTTCCCCCAGATGGCAGGCGATGGATGATGGCGAATCTGCCGATTTTGAGGAAGATGACGAATTCATTGAATTTGCGGATGTGAACGATGAAAACGACATAACGCCAGAGCCGCCGGAGCCTATAATTAACGGAAAAATTGATATTGGCGAGTTCATAGCCGAGGAGCTGGCGATCAGGATTAACCCGTTTCCAAGGAAAAAAGGCATTGAATTTGAATGGGTTAGCGATGATTCCGATAATTCCGGTTCCGCGTCCGGCCCGTTTGCGGCCCTTGCGGCCCTAAAAGGCGGGCTTGAAAATGGTAAAAAACCCAAGAAATAATGCCACCGGACCCATGTAACCGCTTGCCCTTGTCACCTTTTTTGGTTTATACACCACCGCTTAAAGCCCTTAACAAGGGGCTAACCGGATTAACGCACTGAAGGTATTAGAAAATGGCTGTTCCTAAGAAGAAAACCACCCCATCCAAGCGCAATATGCGCCGTGCACACGATGGCCTGAAGGCACAAAGCTTCGCAGAATGCCCGTCTTGCGGCGAAATAAAACGCCCGCACCATGTTTGTGCTTCATGCGGCCAATACGATAACCGTGAAGTCATACAATCGGGCGATGTGGCCTGAAAGTCCCCAGTTGAGACTATCCCTCTAGGGCTGTAAGGTCATATCCGTGTCTCAGCAAATTACACTTTCTATCGATGCTATGGGCGGCGATAACGCGCCGCATATGGTCGTTGATGGAATGGCCATAGCCTTAGAAACCATTTCCAACCTAAATTTTCATCTTTATGGCGACAGCTTTAAATTAAAAACGCTGATGGCCAACTATCCAGACCTAATGGATGTAACCGAGATTCATCACACCACCGATGTGGTCAGCAATGATGAAAAGCCCGGTGTCGCGCTTCGTTCCGGAAGACAGTCAAGCATGCGCCTTGCCATCAATGCGGTTGGTGATGGAATGGCTGGTGGTGTTGTTTCTGCTGGTAATACTGGCGCGCTAATGGCAATGGCCAAGTTTGTAATGAAAACCCTTCCCGGGATCGATCGCCCGGCCATAGCAAGTTATTTCCCGACAATGCGCGGTGAAAGCGTGATGTTGGATCTTGGCGCAAACATTCAGTGCGATGCCGAAAACCTTGTGCAGTTTGCGGTTATGGGCGAAGTGTTTGCGCGTTACGTTTTAGACATAAACCAACCATCAATTGGCATTCTTAATGTTGGTACCGAAGTTTTAAAAGGAAATGATTCGGTAAAACAGGCCGCGGCAATTTTGCGCGAAACAAATTTGCCAATTAAATTTCATGGTTTTGTTGAAGGCGACGACATTGGCAAAGGTACGGTTGATGTTATTGTAACCGACGGCTTTACCGGTAACGTGGCGTTAAAAACCATTGAAGGCACGGCTAAGCTTTTTGCCGGCGCCTTAAAGGAAGAGCTAAAAAGATCAACTTTGGGTAAAATAGGTGCCCTAATAGCAAAGCCGGCAATTGATTCTTTTCGCAACAGGTTTGACCCCAGGCGCTATAATGGGGCAATGTTTTTGGGCTTAAATGGTATTTGCGTAAAAAGCCACGGTGGAACGGATTCCTTTGGTTTTGCTAACGCAATTATCGCCGCCCACGAAATGGTTTCTGATAAACTGAACGATGGTATAAAAGAAGATTTTGCCCGTTTTAGCGAAGAACATCACAATTTTTCCAATATTTCGGTGGATGAATAAATGGCAATTGTTTCGCGAATAATTGGAACCGGTTCACATCTTCCGGAAAAAATCATCACCAATGATGAACTTTCCAAAAAGGTCGACACTTCTGATGAGTGGATAACCGAACGCACCGGCATTCGTGAACGCAGGGTCGTTAAAGATGGCGAGACAACATCAATACTGGCACTGCAGGCGGCAGAAAACGCCCTAGAAGCAGCAAACATAACGCCCGCAGATATTGACGTCATAATTGTTGCCACCACCACACCGGAC
Source organism: Rhodospirillaceae bacterium (assembly GCA_029881835.1). Classification (GTDB taxonomy): domain Bacteria; phylum Pseudomonadota; class Alphaproteobacteria; order Rhodospirillales; family Magnetovibrionaceae; genus DAOVVL01. The sequence continues at coordinate 4,261 of JAOULV010000087.1, read as the reverse complement.
AACACCTTTCCTTCAACCGCAACCAAAGTTCAGGCGATGCTTGGCATGCACCACGGTTATGGGTTTGACATCCAAGCAGTGTGTTCGGGTTTCATTTATGCACTTTCGGTAGCGGACGGAATGATACGTTCCGGTCAGGCAAATCGTGTTTTGGTTATTGGTGCCGAGGTAATATCGCGCATACTAGATTGGACCGACAGATCCACTTGCGTTTTGTTTGGTGATGGCGCGGGCGCGGTTGTGTTGGCAGGATTTGATGATAGTGACGGCGATACAAGCCGGGTGTTATCAACCCACTTGCATTCAGATGGTCGTTTGCGTGAGATACTTCATGTCGATGGCGGACCGGGATCAACCGGAACCATTGGCCATCTCAGGATGCTTGGGCGCGAGGTGTTTCGCCATGCGGTCAATAACTTAGCCGCCGTTGCCGAAGAAGCGCTGGCGGCGAATAATCTTACCAGCAGCGATATCGACTGGCTGGTGCCCCATCAGGCCAATAAACGCATTTTAGACGGAACCGCAAAAAAACTTGGCCTAAATGATGATCAGGTGGTTATTACGGTGGACCGCCACGCCAATACATCGGCCGCCTCAATACCCCTTGCCCTGGATGAAGCGGTGCGCGACGGGCGCATCGAAAAAGGCCAAATTATCCTGATGGAAGCCATGGGTGGCGGGCTGACATGGGGTTCTGCGCTACTTCGCTGGTAATTATTAAAGGGCAGTTTTCCCCCGAATTCACCATGTTGTGGCTAATTTTTAAATTAAATTAGTCTTCCATCCCTTTGATATTGACCATTTTTACGTCGCGAGATACCCTATAGCAATCAATAACAAATTGGAGCAGGTGAGGGCGATGAGCGATAACACAATTACACGCGCACAGCTAAGTGAGGCCGTTTATCAAGAAGTTGGTCTTTCGCGAAATGAATCGGCCGATCTGCTTGAATCGGTCCTGAAATTTATGTCCGATGCGCTTGCCGCGGGCGAAACCGTAAAAGTATCTTCGTTTGGAAGCTTCTCGGTTCGCAAAAAAGGCCAACGCATTGGCCGCAACCCAAAAACCGGCGAAGAGGTTCCTATTTTGCCGCGCAAGGTTCTTGTTTTCAGGCCTTCGCAGGTTATGAAAACGCGAATAAATTCAAAGCGTAAACCCGGTTAATAGCGAGTAATTGCAAATGTCCGGGGGGATGGATTCCAACACCGCCAATTCTGATAATGGCGTCGATAATGGCGGCAAAGATTCTGCTCGCAAAAAATCCAGAGACGCTTTTCGTACCATAAGCGAAGTATCAAAACACCTAGATCTTCCGCAACATGTTTTGCGTTTTTGGGAAACCAAATTCCCCCAAGTAAGCCCCATGAAAAGAGGCGGCGGAAGGCGATATTACCGCCCCGAAGATGTGGTGATTTTGTCGCGCATTCGCGCATTACTGCATGACGAAGGTTACACCATCAAAGGGGTGCAGAAGCTTTTGAAAAAACCCGGCGCTATAGTGGCGTTGGAAAAAGAAGAAAAAAAATCAAACGGCGGTCTTGCGGTAAGCGAAAACATAAATACAACGCCAGAGCAAAATACATCACAAGCCGAAACCGTCCATAATGTCGGTCATGGCGACACCGCCTCACAAAACGGAATTTTCAATGGGGGGCTTTCGCGCAATGCGGCCGAGAAGCTGTTGGCGGATCTAATATCGGTTCGCGAGGGCCTGAAAAAATTTTCCTGATATATCTATTTGAGGCAATTGCACCAAAGCTGTTGGGCGTATATAAGGGCCGAACTTAGGCCTATTTGAAACCAGCAGGCATGGCCTTAGAAGTTGAGCGGAGCGTAGCGCAGCCTGGTAGCGCACTTGACTGGGGGTCAAGGGGTCGCAGGTTCAAATCCTGTCGCTCCGACCATATAAAAGCCGATTTCAGCCGTAACCCGGATGAGATCGGCTTTTTTGCGCCCACCCACAAATAGGCGAAATAACCACAAAAAAAGGCCGGCTCCATAAGGGCCGGCCCGAAGTTTTGTGCTCTTGAGGGAAGGGACCAGCTCACATGAACCGATCCACAGTCCATATTATGGCGCACCTTGGTCAAGGTTGCTGTGATGTACGTCACACCTAAAAAACCCAAGATTTCTGCCAAAAACTGCAAAAAACAACAAAAAAAGGCCGGCTCCATAAGGTGCCGGCCCGAAGTTTTGTGCTCTTGAGGGAAGGGACCAGCTCACATGAACCGATCCACAGTCAATATTGTGCCACGCATTGGTCAAGGCTGCTGTGATGTACATCACACCTACAAATGGACTAGAAATCCGGACCTGTGAATTCTTAAATGAATTATTAGGCAAGTGCTGAGTATGCTTGGCCCAAAGATCCGCCGCGCTGTCTTGAGGTGGTTTTGGGATTGATATAACTGTTTGTTATTAGAAGGATTTTACACAAATGACCGATGACGAGCACTCAGACGATTACAAAAAACTTATGAGCCAAAAAAGGTTCCTTAGCGATATTGAGCAAGGAATAAGGCTCGCCAACCGTGAGGTTATTCACGCCAGAATCCCGGAAATAACTAAAAAAACAGTCCTTTCTTTTTCCCTGGCGGTGGCAAGCTTGCGCGCAAGATACCTTGAAGAGGCATTTCGCATTGGGGCCGAGCACGGCAACCCGCCCGATCAGCAGGAAATAAAGTCTTTGCGAACCAGCCGCGAAATGTACGAAGAGGCCAAAAGTGCCTTTGAGGCCCTAAGATATGCCATTGAACGAGGATATGTTGATATTACAATCAAGGATGAATAAATTATTTAATCACAGATGGTTATCTGAGATACTTAATTTAACTTTGTAATAAAAATTAGCATTTTCAACTTCATTTGTAGGCCGTTTTGGCTAAAATGTTGCTGATCGTTGCCAATTGTTAACAAAAAAACTGGACTTTAAGTTTTTAAAGCCCTGAGCGTATTTCAAGAAACGGCTTTTCGTCCGGCATCGGTGATTTTGCAAACCAGCCAATCTGGCTTGATTGGATTGGAAAACCACGGCTCGGCCCAACCTTTTTCAATGCACGATCTGACCGTGCCTTCACCAATTTTTTGCCCGTACTTATCAAAAAGGGGTAGCTTGCCGCCCGGTTGGGTGATTGCGCGCAACAGCCATTCGCTTTGGGTTTTTGATGGTTTGCCCGAAGCGTCATCGTTAATTGGGTTATCGCCCATATTACCGTCATCGGATTTTTTATTTGGTTTTTTCATCGCAAGACAGCACCCCGGAAATATTAAATGTTAGTCGTCCTTTGGTGGGCATGATAATCCAGCTTTGGTTAACTGCCAACACGGATGTTCTATCACCAAAAATACAGATAGAATAAACAATACCGCAAATAACAGGAAAAACCGATATATGGCACAAAAAATCAAATTTGTTTATGTAACCGCACCAAATGTTGACGAAGCATCAAACATAGGGCGCGCGCTTGTAAATGAGCACCTTGTTGCCTGCGTAAATATAATCGAAGGGGTTAGGTCAATATATCGCTGGGAAAATAACATTGAAGATGAAAAAGAAGTGGTGTTGGTAATGAAAACCACCGAAAACAACATTGATGCGGTTACGCACAAAATAAAGTCAATGCACAGCTATGATTGTCCTTGTGTGGTGGCCCTTGAAATAACCGGGGGGAACCCATCATTTTTACAATGGGTGGCCAATGAAACTAAATGAAGTGAAACAAAAAGCTAAGCTGAACAATAATGGCACAACAAAAAAGTGAGGCTTAGTGGCGGGCTTGTTTAGTCTGCCCACCTTTGACCGAACGGCTTATTTCCAGTGCCATTTTCTGGGCTTCTTCACCGCTTTCGGCAAAACCGGCCTCGATTGATTTTGCCACAGGTTTTAGCAGTTCAACATCTTTTGGGGCAGGGAAATCACCCGCATCAATTATTTTTCGGGTGACGTTTATCATGGTGTTGCACAGCTCAGAAACGTGGGCATAAGGCGTTCCACCCATTCTTCTTGCAATATCTTCCGATACGTACAACAGGCGATCAAGCGAACGTGATGTTGTTTCATCGGGTCCGCCCAGCGCAAGACCGGGAACAATGCGTTCTACCAAAAAAGATACCTGCTGGGCGTTGCGTTCAAGCTTTTGGATGTTGACCTGCTTTACGCAAGCATCAATTTCTTCTTGCAGGGACGCCGGATTAATTTCGGTGGCACCCGTTGCTTTCATGCTAAGCGTGCTTGGCACGATAACAGGCGTTGAAACGCTG
>JAOULV010000086.1 GCA_029881835.1 Rhodospirillaceae bacterium | reverse complement strand
GGTATCATCAGACGACGGGCGGTAGCTTTGTCCCAGAATTAAATTAGTTGAGCCCCCGCCATCACCATAAATACCCCATTTAATCCCATAGTTAACACGTGGCCCGCTCTCAATTTTATCAAAACCGGTAAAGCGGTTATCGGAAAATAGGTTTGAATCATTTATGTCAATGCCTTGACTATCTTCGTTTGGCATTTTTTGTGAGTTTCCGCCATTAGGACCAATTATGCCTTGAACTATTGGTTCAAGAACCTCTGACACTGTCCCGCTTCGTTTTGTAAGCGGCCAACGCCAATCAAGTGCTACTTGAGGGTATATTCGGTACGTTGTTCCGCTGTATGTTCCGCCCGGCTCTGTGTTGTGTGGTTGGTTCGCTGCATTAAACACATCTGTTCTTAGTGTTGCAGAAAGTTTATACATATCACCTTTAGGCGCAATATAGGGAAGCGACCAACCAGCTTTGGCTGATATTCTTCTGGAATCAAGTCCTTGCTCTCTGGTTAAAGCCGCCATATTCAGATCAAGAGATGTGTATTGACCGTACTTTCCAAAATCCCCTTGATAGTTGTATTGCGCTAACGGGGCGACAATAGGAGTGGTTTTTGCATTATCCGTGGCGGCCAACCCCTGGTAGGTAATCGCCTCAATAGATGCATAATTTTTACCGCGAAAGCCTTCCATATAGGCGCGACTGGTTAGCGTTGATTGGTTATTAAACCCATACCTGCGAAGATAAGTGTCATCCCATGTTCTGTTGCCATCAATACCCCAACGCCAGGTTCGGTCTATGTCAAATTCAGCATTAACGGAAAGGTGCCCCATATTGCTTTTGGTTTTTTTATTTTTTGAAAAGCTACCATCAATATTTAGCGCTCCATCGGCTAACCTATTTCTGTATTCCCCCGCCATTGCATGCCCGCCATTGCCCGCATATATGGGTGTTATGGTGGCATCAGAATTTTTATCAATCACATAAAATACAGGCTGTTTTACCAGTCCGCCTAAATCAGATGACCCGCCAAAAGAAGGGGAAAGCAGCCCAGTTTTTCTTTTGACCGATGGATCGGGATAGGAAATATACGGTATGTACATGACCGGAACACCGGAAAATTCCATCCAGGCGTGGCTGTATTCAACCATTTTCTCTTCGCGGTTATGAACAACCTTAACCGCTTTTAATTGCCATAATGGTGCACGTGACGGGTCTTCTTCGCATGGTTTGCACGGCGAATATACCGCTCGGTCTAGGGTAAGGGTTTTATCATCTATCAATTCTGCGCGGCTTGCGGCAAAGCGAGATTTATTTGCCATTACGGCTTTGAAATCATCAATTACTCCGTTTTTTAAATCGCCAGTTACTTCCATTTCTTTGGCAAAGTAAACATCACCATTGGAGTAATGTAAAATTACATTTCCCGCAGCACCAACAATGTTATTGGTGCGGTCATAAGTAACCGTGTCGGCTATAAGCGTTTTATCGTTTTGCGAGATTTCAACATTTCCGCGCGCAACCACAACAGTACTATTTTGGTTATATTCCATTTCATCAGCACTAAGGCTTACTGCGGAATCATTGCTTTCCTGCGCCAATGATATGGATGGCGCAAGCGCACAAGTAGCCACCGTTAACATTAGTGCGCTCATGATAGCTGTGTTGGTCGTCGGTTTTGTAATCAAAATTTATCCATCCTCAAGGTGGAACATCATGGCAAGCCCAAGCATTGCGGCAACCCCGGATGGTGCCCATGCGGCCAAAACAATCGGTATACTTTCTGACAATCCCAACGCAAAAACAACATCAGAAAAGAAATAAAGCAAAAATCCAGCCATTGCCCCACTGCCAATGATAAAGTACGTTGTTCCTTTTCGTGCATGACGCAGTGTAAATGTTGCTGCAATCAGCACCATTGCACACAATAAAAGGGGTGTTGCCAATAAAGAGTGCCAATGAAGGCGGTGGCGAATAGCAGAAAACCCGGCTTTATCTAAGGTTTTTATGAATTCAGGCAAATCCCAAAAAGACATGGTTTCCGGCGGGGCGAAATTATCTTGTATTTTTGTCAGCGTAAGATCTGAGGCCAGTTTGTATTCGTTTACCATGTATGATGGAGCTTCGCCTTCGCTAACCCATGCATTGGCTATTATCCAGAATCCATCTTCCAATTTTGCCTCTGACGCATCAATACGCCCAGTAAAAGAATTATCTTTTCCGTAAAGGTAAACCGTTACGCCATAAACGGTTGCGCTATCAACTTGTTGTAAAATACTGTCTGCGTGTATAACCGCCTGACTAATGTCGTCGCCCTGCCTTAACCACAGACCGCCAGCAGAAATAGCAAGAAAGCTTTTTTGCCCCTTGAAGTGTAGGGATTCGAGTTGCTGAAAACGGCTAAGTGTGGATGCCGCAATTGGGTTTAAGGCGGTTACTTTAAATATTCCCAACAAAAGAGCGGCCAATATAACCGGAACCAAGAATTGCCATGCCGATATTCCAGCGGCACGGGTCACCGCAAGCTCGCTTGAGCGTGAAAGCTTCCAAAAAGAAGTCATTCCCGCAAACAATGCCGAGAATGGAAAAATAAGCTGACCCATGTGGGGTAGTTTTAACAAGGCCATATGAAAAACCAATCCGGTTGTCATTTCAGGTTTTGACGCGGCCCTGCGTAACAGTTCCATCATTTCAAGAATAAACACCAAAGAAAGAAGGCCAGCAAAAAAAGCAAGAAAAGTAAAAAGAAAATTCTTTCCTATGTAGAGCGAAAGGGTGCTTGATATTTTCAATTTCTTTGCCCCCCTTAAGCGCCGCTTGCGGCTATATGTCGATTATTTTTTATTTTAATATTACCTGACGCCAAAACGATTGCGCCTATTATTATGGGGGCAAAGGTAACCACATAAATTAATGGGGTGAATGAACCTTGTTTCCCCGCAAGACTGATAGATGTAAGTATTGCCGCTTGGTACATGCCAGCCAGCACCACCGCCAATATAACGCGCCTGTTTTCGCCACGGCGGGTAAAGCTTCCGCTCATCAATGACGCTAGCGCAATGAAGGCAAATCCCATAGCGCTCCACGGGATGATTATTCTGCGATGAATTTCAACATCAAATTTCCCAGCTCCGCTATATTTTGACTTATCAAGGTCAATCAGTTCGCCAATTGTAAGTTCGCGCGGTTCGCGGAAACGTTCGGCATCGCCATTACTTTCACGGTTCATATCAAAAAGATAACGGTCGAAATACAACACAGAAAGTCGGTTGGTTTTTTTGTCAAATGCTTGTCTGCTACCTTTTAGCATCACGACCTTTGCGCCATCTTCGGTTTTTACCATAACCCCGCTTTCGGCCATTAAAGTGTATTCTTCACCTTTGATCCTGCCGTCGTGTGCTAAAATCCCAAGCAATTGACCATCTGATGTTCTGTCGCGAACATAAACAGTAATGCCTTTGGCAACTTCATTGAATGCGCCTTCGCGCAAAAGAATATTCGAAAAATTGTAGCGTATATCCCACTGCATTTCGCGAAACATTTTATATGAAGCAGGGACAAGAAAGATTGATAGTGCATAACCAATCACCACAAGAATGGTGGCCATTGTAATTGCCGGCTTTGCAAGCGCAAACGAGCTCATGCCGGCTGCGCGCATAATTACCATTTCACGATCCATTATTAGCTTGTGATAGAAAAAAACTATTACGATGAAGGCCGCAATCGGTAAAATTATATTTAGAAAGTTTGGCATCATTAGCCCGGTCAAGGTCATAAATGATCCTGCGCTCAATCCACGATTAACAATCATCTCAACAAACCTTAGGGATTGGCTAAGCCAAACAACGCAAGTTACCGCTACGGTTACCATTATCAACCCAATGGTAACCTGCAGAAATACGTAACTTGAAATTCGGTTTATCATGATGTTTCCTGAAGTGTTTTAAAAACACCAGCTTTGCCCACACCCATCCGCAGTTGACTGACTAAAGCCTGTTTATGCTTTAGGGGGTGCTTTTTTGCTCCCCCCCAAGGCACCCCAAGGGCGTCCCAAGGGCCCCCAAGGCACCCCAAGGCAATAACGCCATAAAATACTTACCCAAATTGCTGGATTCGTGCACAAAAATCAAGGAAATCAAGGAATTGTGGGCTTATTAGCCGTCTTTTGGCAACACCTTGCCCGGGTTTAGGGTTCCGTTGGCGTCTAGGGACTTTTTTAATGCCCGCATTAATGCAATCTCGGTTGTGGATTTAAAGTTTGTCATGTCACCCGTCTTTAGTATCCCAATCCCGTGCTCAGCAGAAAAGCTACCCCCCATCTCAACCGCAAGGGCGTGTACCAATGCGTTAATTCTGCCCCATTCAGACAGATATTCTTGTTTATCCGCGCTAATGGGCTGGGTAAGGTTAAAATGAATGTTGCCATCACCCATATGCCCGAACGGAACCGGGCGAACGCCGGGTATTTCTTTTTTTACTAACTCGCTTGCACGGGAAATAAATTCAGGCACCCGTGAAATGGGCACTGAAATATCATGCTTTATTGAACCGCCTTCTTTTTTTTGTGCTTCCGGTATGGCTTCGCGTAACCGCCACAGGTTATTGCGCTGCTTTTCGTTTTGCGAAATAACGATATCGTCGGCCATATTTTTTTCTAATGCTGAACTAAGAATTTTTTCAAAATCGGATTTAATATTTGCGTTGGGGTCGGCGCTGGTTGCTTCCAGCAAAACGTAAACATTGTGGCTATCGCCAAATGGGTTGCCACATCCATCAATATGTTTGGCTGCCAATTCAATTGCAAAGCTGTCCATAACTTCACATGCACTAAGGCGTTCACCCATAATGCTTCGGGTATGAAGGAAAATATCAAGAGCATCTTCAAAAGACGCACAACCGCACAATGCTGTTACCGATGATTTTGGTGCGGGAAAAAGCTTTAGTGTTGCTCTGGTGATTATGCCCAAAGTTCCTTCTGAACCAATAAAAAGATGCTTTAAATCATAGCCGCTGTTGTCTTTGCGCAGGCTTTTAAGACCATTCCATATGCGCCCATCTGCCAAAACCACCTCAAGGCCCAATACCAGGTCGCGCGCGTTGCCGTAACGCAAAACATGAACACCGCCAGCGTTGGTCGAAAGGTTTCCGCCTATCTGGCAACTGCCCTCTGCCCCAAGGCTTAACGGGAAATAGGCACCAACCTTTGTTGCGGCTTCTTGTGCCTTGGCCAGTATGCATCCGGCTTCAAGCGTCATGCTCATGTTAATGGGGTCTGCGCTTTCAATTTTATTCATGCGTTCAAGGGAAATAATTATTTCGCCATTCGGAACACCACCACCAACCAGACCGGTATTGCCGCCTTGGGGCACAACCCCAATTTCGTTACTAAAGGCAATCCTCATTACATTTGAGACTTCTTCGGTGTTGGCCGGCATAGCCAGCAGGGGGGAATTGCCTTTATAAAGGCCGCGCCCTTCAACCAAGCGGGGTTCAAGCTTAGCCGCATCCTCGGACCAGCCCTTGGCCCCAAGCAAGGACTTAATCTGCTCCAATGGTGTTTGGGCTTCATTCCCCATCAGCTTTTACTCTCAAGCTTCACGAAATTTTGCATTTTCGTTTCAAATGATCCGCTACATGAAAACCCTGATGTATCGTCATCGCGTGGTGCGGCTGCGCGCATCAACCTATCATTAATGGCGTGACCAAGACCGGTATCGGGTATCGGCATAACCGCAATACCACGGATGCCCGGCTGGTCAAGCGCGCGTATCATGGTGAATAAGTTGGCCGCCGCTTCGCGCAAGTCACCGGCCTTGGAAAGGTTTAGCGCCGCGCGCCGTGGCGCGTCGGGTCCAAACGTCAAAAATGCTTCACCTTTGCTGCGCTGTTCGGGCGTTACGTTCATGCGCAACGGAATTGAAGGGGCGTAATGGCTTTTCATCATGCCGGGCGCCTTAATTTCATCACCGCCGGCAAATGAAACCGGGCCGATTTCGGCTTCAATTTCTTCTCTTGTTATGGCGCCGGGGCGAAGAATAACCGGGGCGGCACCGGATAGGTCAATTATGGTGCTTTCAATTCCCACCGGGCACGAACCGCCATCGATTATTATTTCAACGCCATTACGAAATTGGCTGGCAACGTGCATTCCGGCGGTGGAACTAACGGTACCTGATTTGTTGGCGCTGGGTGCGGCCAATGGAACGCCAGATCGCTCAAGCAACGCTTGTGCAATAACGTGGTTGGGAACGCGAACCGCAACGGTGTCAAGGCCCGCTGAAACAAGCAACGATAAAGGTGACGAAGCACCGCGCTTTAACACCATGGTCAGCGGCCCGGGCCAGAATTTTTGCGCCAGCTTTTGTGCCGTTGGCGTAAACTCCACCAATAGTGCGGCCTGACCGGCATCTTTTACATGC
>JAOULV010000001.1 GCA_029881835.1 Rhodospirillaceae bacterium | reverse complement strand
ACGAGCCCTTGTCGGTGTTGAGCAGAAAATTTGAATTTTCCACCCCTTCGGCTATGCCTTTGCACGAAAGAACCTCGCCAATGCCGTAAACATCGGCAAATTTGGCCAGATCATCATCAGAAACTTCCGTATAAACTGCCACCCTTGCAGGCCCCCCACTTTGAAACAGTAAATAATTAAACTTTAACGTTTAGGCAATTTTTACCCGACCAGATTATTTCTAGGCAATGGCCCCCGCCATGTCCAGCATGATGGCTTGCCATGGAAATAATCATTTTAAACCCGATGGATGCTTGGAACCATAAGACACATTCTATATTATATTTATGCGGCCTTAAATAAACGGGAAAAACCATGAAGCCGTACCGCTTTTTTGGCAGGTGTGCTCTTGTTGTGATGTTTTGTGCTGGGGGGGGATATGCCTCAGGCGCGGGTGTCGATTCGCGCACAGATTTCAAAAATAATGATTTTGCCAACCAGCCCGGGGGCATTTTGCTGGCCGCCACCAGGGATAACTCTACGTCTGATAATAAATCCGGCTCTGGGTATAATCCTGCTTTGGTCAAAGCAATTCAGGAAAACCTTTCCAAACAAGGATACTTTTTAGGCGCTATTGACGGCGTATTTGGCCCGGAAACCGAAGGGGCGATCCGTGCATACCAAAAAAGCGCCGGCTTGGCGGTTGATGGAAAGCCATCAAAAAGCCTGTCAGATAATCTGCAAACCGGTGGCAAGGTTGGCGAGCTTTTGAAAAAATTGGAAAAAGCAAAAAACCGGTCAATGGACACTGCCAAGCAAGCGCTTCTTTCCAGACCGGAAACCAGAAACCTTATTGAGGGCGATTTTGATGCAGGCATCCTGATAAAGCACGACTGGAACAAATGCGTTGAAAAAACAACACCGCGCTGTCTGTTGATAGAGGCGTCAATTGCGGTTGATGAAATTGAAAAACTAGAAATGAAAAACTGGTCACTTGGGGAAATTCTAGCGGCGCAAGCAAAGGCCGGCCTAGCCGAAGATGCAATGAATTCGGCAAGGCGCATTCATGACCCGCAACTGATAATGGTCGCCTTGCGCGATATTGCCAAAAGCCAGGCCGAGGCCGGGCGCCATGTGGAAGCAATGGAAGCGGTAGATATTATTCCTGACCTTAACGGCCAGATAGAAGCATATATTTCCATAACTGAAATTATGGCACGCAAAGGCAATAAACAGCTTTCCTATGAAACCAGCGAGCACCTTGTTAAATATTTAGACAAAGTAAAAGATCCATTAAATAAAGCGGCCATAATGTCGCGGCTGGCGGTTATTCTTTATAATAACGACGAGGAAGAAAGATCAAAAAAATATATTGATAATGCGCTATCCATTGCGCGCAGAATAAATGATGACCATTTGCGCGAAAAAGCATTGCGTCATGTTGCCGCCGCGCTGGCGGAATCGGGCGATCCGACCCGTGCCTTAAAAATTATTAAGGGGGCAAAAAATGGCGCGGATGATGTTCCGATACTTATGGCTGCCGCTACCAGTCACGCCCTTTCCGGCAGGTCGGATATTGCGCTTAGCACTGCCGATGCCATAGAGGCGGTTCGCTATCGTTCTTTGGTACTTTCAAAAATTGCCGCCTATCAAGCGGGTGCCGGGATGATAGATGATTCGGTTGAAACCTTGGGCAAGGCGCTGGATGCGGCAAAAACAATTCGTTTTCCCTTTGCCAAAGCATACGCCATGTCGCGCATAGCGCTTTCATACAATGATGTCGGCATAAGCGCAGGTGACGACAAAGATTTAATGGCAAAGTCGCTTGAGGTTGCGGATCTTGTATCCGATGATCGTCTGCGCGCCCACATAATATGGGCCATAGCGGATGAGCGAAAACGCGCCGAGAGCAATTTTTATAATTTTGCATATAAAAAAGCCATTTCCGCCACCGGAGATATAAAAAGCGCATTAAGCAAAGTATGGATGCTTTGCGATATATCAGAAACAAGGGCAGAAAAAGGCGATATTGACGGAGCGTGGGATCTGTACGATCAAGCTAAAAAAGAAGCCATAAAAATAAATCACCCGTGGGGTCGTGCGCGCGCGCTGGCCAAGGTCGCCCTAACCCTTAGTGGGCTTGCCGATAGCGCAACGGATAAAGGAAATTAACCGCGCATCTTGTATATCTTGTATATATCGCGCCAGTTAATTAAAGTCGTTCCATATTACAATTATTTAACTACATAACAAAAAGGAAACGGCCTTGAACAACCCACAATGCGCACAAAAAGGACCATACGAAGTAGAAGTAGAAGAAGGCAAAACCTATTATTGGTGCGCCTGCGGAAGAAGCAATAAACAACCTTTTTGTGACGGTTCACACAAAGGCACGGAATTCAAATCCCTGCCCCATAAAGCGGAAAAAAGCGAAACAGTTTATTTTTGTGGTTGCAAAGCAACAAAAACCCCGCCGTTTTGCGATGGATCGCACGAGGATATTTAATGAAGCATTCGGGTCAGAAAAATAATATAGCGCTGGCGGTCAAATATTTGACCGTGGCGTTGTTTGGTATTGGCCTGAGCGTTGGTTTGGCCGGTTGCTCAACAACCACTAACGATACAACCCTTGAATGCCCGGAAGTATCAATCCTTTCTGATGGGTCCAATCTGGTTCGTTTTGCACCGGGTGGTGCAAGCGTTGAACAAAATATAATCCACGAAGAACTATTTAGCGGTTTTAGGGGGTCGTGCGAACACAATATTGATGATGCGGTAATGAACGTTGAAATTATCCCACAGATTGCATCAATCAAAGGCCCGGCAAATACCGATGGGATGGCCCGATTCGATTATTTTGTCGCCCTATCGGACAGCCGTGGCACAATTATCAACAAACAACGCTTTCCCGTAACCATCACTTACCCGGATGGTTTGGACGAGACCCTGTGGCAGGAAGAAATACCCGTTATTTTAACCCTTCCCTTAAAAGACGGTGAATCCGCGGCAAAATGGCGTGTTTTCATAGGCCTACAGCTCAGCCGCGATGAATTGAACTACGTCAAAGCAAGGCGTTAATAAGTTACCCCCAGATACCCACACAAATTGGCCGGGCTTAAGCTTGGAACCTGTTGACCAAACCCATATGGCAGCTAGAATAACCACACTTTTAAGGAAACGTGTTTTTTCCTCGATTTTAAGCCACTGCGGGAGAGTTCGGTTTTGGCAATTTGCCATAAATACCGACGCCGAAGGAGCAACCGCCCCGGAATCTCTCAGGCACCCGGACCGCAGTCGGCAACGAGGCTCTGGAAAGTAGGCGCAATATTATTTTTTGCGCCTCACCGAAGATGTAACCCGTAAGTTTTTTGCGGGGAATCTTTCAGGTTCCAAGACAGGGTGGGGCAGAGTACGGCTTTTGATCGAGCCGTGGAATCTGCCCAATACCGCTGAAGGAACCTCTAAGTGCCAGAAAACCAAAAAGACAGCATCCAATTAAATAAAACCCCGCTGGACGCATTACACCGTGAACTGGGTGCCAAAATGGTGCCGTTTGCAGGCTATGACATGCCGGTTCAATACCCAATGGGGGTTTTGAAAGAACACCTTCATACCCGCACTAATGCTGGTCTGTTTGATGTTTCGCACATGGGCCAAGCATTTCTTAAAGGTGATGGGGCAGTTGATGCCTTTGAATCTTTGGTTCCGGGCGATTATCAAATAATGCCCGTGGGCAAAACCCGCTATACGGTTTTGCTAAATAACAAGGGCTGTATAATGGATGACCTGATGGCAACCAGAATTGACGGCGGTCTTTACATCGTTGTCAACGCGGCCTGCAAGGATGCCGACTTTGCCCACATCAAGGTAAAAACCGCAGGCAAGGCCGAGCTGGAAATTCTTGAAGACCGCGCATTATTGGCGATACAAGGACCCAAAGCGGGCGAGGTTGTGGCAAGGCTTTCGCCTGAAACCGCAGACATGACATTTATGACCTTTGCCGAGGTAACAATTGCAGGTATCGCGTGTTTTGCCACCCGTTCAGGTTATAGCGGCGAAGATGGGTTTGAAATTTCCGTACCCGCAAACCAAGCAACCGAGCTTGCGAAAAAGCTTTTAAGTGAGCCCGAGGTCGAGGCAATCGGCCTTGGTGCGCGCGACAGCCTGCGCCTTGAAGCGGGGCTTTGCCTTTATGGCCACGACATAGATACGACCACCACCCCGGTTGAAGCCGACCTTAAATGGGCAATCAACAAACGCCGACGCGAAGAAAAAAACTTCCCCGGCGCAAATATAATAATGGACCAAATTGAAAACGGAACCGAACGTCTGCGCGTTGGTATAAAACCAGAAGGTCGTGCACCGGCGCGTGAAGGAACCGAAATCCAAGACAACAATGGAAACACCATCGGCACCATTACCAGCGGCGGGTTTGGCCCCAGCGTTGATGGCCCGGTGGCGATGGGTTATGTCAAAACTGATTTCAGCGCTGAAGGCACTGAATTAAAACTTATTGTTCGCGGCAAGGCAATTGCAGCCCGAGTGGTGAAAATGCCGTTCACCCCGCATCGTTATCGTATCAAGAAATAAGGGAATCTTTTAAAATGAGCACAATTAAATTTACCAAAGATCATGAATGGGTTTCGGTTGACGGCGATGTCGCAACCGTTGGCATCACCACTTATGCGCTTGAACAGCTTGGCGATCTTGTTTTTGTCGAAGTTCCGGATGCGGGTAAATCAGTTTCGGTTGGCGAAGAAGCCGCCGTGGTTGAATCGGTCAAAGCCGCAAGCGAAGTTTACGCCCCTGTTAGCGGCGAAGTGGTTGAAGGCAACCAAGCCATTGCCGATGACCCGGCGCAGGTTTCAGGCGAAGCCGGAAGCGATGGCTGGTTCTTTAAAATTAAAATGTCCAATACGTCCGAACTGGATGGAATGATGAACGATGCCGAATACGACGAATATTTGGGCACCCTAGATTAAGTTTAATAGGAAAAAATCAAAATGCGCTACCTGCCGCTAACCGATGAAGACCGCGAAGAAATGCTTCGCAAAATCGGTGTTAATGACATCAACGGATTGTTTGCCGACGTACCAGCTCAGGCGCTGTTAAAAGCGCCAGTGGACCTCCCCCCACGTCAAGGCGAGATGGAAGTGGAAAGGATAATGGCTGAAATGGCGGCCAAAAATCTTAGCCCCTCCACCTCGCCGTCGTTTCTTGGTGGCGGCGCTTATCGCCACCATATACCGGCAACCGTTGATTACATGATCCAGCGCGGCGAATTCCTGACCGCTTACACCCCTTATCAGCCGGAAGTAAGCCAGGGAACCTTGCAGGTATTGTTCGAATTCCAAACCCAAGTTGCATTATTAACCGGAATGGAAGTCGCCAACGCATCTATGTATGACGGCGCAACATCTGCCGCCGAAGCGGTAATGATGGCAAACCGCGTAACCCGGCGCGAACGCGCGGTCATTGCCGGTGGCCTGCACCCGCATTACCGCGAGGTAACCGAGACGCATGCAAAATATCTTGGCTTTGAAATTGTATCGCCCGAACCCAATGCTAACGGCGACAGTATGGACGAGCTCATTTCCCTGATTGATGACAAAACATCATGCGTAATGGTGCAAACCCCTGACGTTTTTGGCAACCTCTATGACCTGACAAAAATTGCCGAAGCGGCGCACGAAAAAGGTGCTTTGTTGATTGCGGTAAATACCGAAATTATCTCGCTTGGCCTGTTGGAAGCACCGGGCAACCAAGGTGCCGACATTGTTGCCGCCGAAGGGCAATCAATTGGCAACCCGCTTGGTTTTGGCGGACCTTATGTCGGGCTTTTTGCCACCAACCCAAAATATGTTCGCCAGATGCCCGGCCGGGTTTGCGGTGAAACCAAAGACGTTGAAGGCAAGCGTGGCTGGGTTTTAACCCTTTCAACCCGCGAACAACACATTCGCCGGGAAAAAGCTACGTCAAATATTTGTACTAACTCGGGCCTATGCGCGCTGGCGTTTTCCATCCATGCGTCACTGCTGGGTGACGAAGGCATTAAACGTTTGGCCAGAACCAACCACGCCAATGCCTGCACCTTGGCCGATATGTTAGCCAAAGTTAGTGGCGTAGAAGTGCTAAACAAAACATTCTTCAATGAATTTACCGTCAAGCTTGCCAAGCCGGCGGGCGAAGTGGTGGAAAAATTAGCAAGCAAAGGAATTTTGGGCGGTATTCCCCTTTCACGGCTTTTCCCCGGTAACGCAGATTTCACCAACATGATGATAGTAGCGGCAACCGAAACCAACACGGTCAAAGACATGGAAGCATTAACCGCGGCATTGAAGGAGATATTGTAATGTCTGACATGTCACAAGGACGCACAAACGTTCCCGTCGCAGGCTCGCAACAACCCAAAACCGTTACCATTAGCGGGTCAAAGGGGCTTGAATTTGATGAGCCGTTGATTTTTGAAATGGGCGAAGAAGGCCGCACCGGGGTTGACATCAACCCGGTTGAAATTTCTGATAGCCGCCTTGGTGGATTGACGCGAAAAGAAAATGTGGGCCTCCCCGGTCTTTCTGAACCACAAATCGTTCGCCATTACACCCGGCTTAGCCAAAAAAACTACGGAATTGATTCGGGGTTTTATCCGCTTGGTTCGTGCACCATGAAGCACAACCCTAGGGTAAATGAAAAAATAGCCCGTATGCGCGGCCTTGGTGATTTGCACCCATTGCAACCACAATCAACCGTGCAAGGCGCGCTGGAACTTATTGATACGCTGGCGCATTGGTTAAAAACGTTGACCAACATGCCGGCCGTCGCCATGAGCCCGGCCGCCGGTGCCCACGGTGAACTTTGCGGAATGATGGCAATTGCCGCCGCCATTAAAGCGCGCGGTGAAAACCGTACCCGCGTTTTGGTGCCCGAAAGCGCACACGGCACCAACCCGGCCACGGCAGCGGCGTGCGGTTTTACGGTTGATTCAATTCCCGCCACCGCTAAAGGCCGGGTTGATATTGCCGCGTTCAAGGCCAAGCTTGGCCCCGATGTGGCAGGCATAATGCTGACCAACCCCAATACCTGCGGCCTGTTTGAAAACGATATAATCGAAATAGCCGACGCCATTCACGAAGCGGGTGGATATTTTTATTGTGACGGTGCCAACCTTAATGCCATTTGCGGCCGGGTTCGCCCGGGTGATTTGGGAATTGATTGCATGCACATCAACCTGCATAAAACATTTTCCACCCCCCACGGCGGTGGTGGCCCCGGTGCCGGGCCGACCGTGCTATCGGAAGCATTGGCCCCATTTGCGCCTGTTCCGTATGTCATTCATGATGGAAATTCTTTCAAGTTAGTCGAAGACGTAAATGAAGCAGACGGCGTGCCGTTCGGTCGCTTGAAAGGCTATCACGGGCAGATGGGCATGTTCACCCGCGCCCTTGCGTTCATGATGAGCCATGGCGCAGACGGCCTGATGCAGGCATCGGGCGATGCGGTGCTTAACGCCAATTACCTGCGTGCCAGCCTTGGTGATATTTTAAGCGTTTCGTTTGACGGGCTTTGCATGCACGAAGTTCTGTTTGATGACCGCTTCTTGAAAGATACCGGGGTTAGCACGCTAGATTTTGCCAAAGCAATGATTGACGAAGGTTTTCATCCCATGACCATGTATTTCCCGTTGGTGGTGCACGGTGCGTTGTTGATGGAACCGACCGAAAGTGAATCAAAAGAAACGCTAGACCTGTACATCAAGACCGTTAGGGGCTTGGCCGAAAAAGCCAAAGCCGGTGATGCGGAATTTTTCCATGATGCACCGCGCCACACCCCGCGTCGTCGCCTTGATGAAACAGCGGCCGCCAGAAACCCGGTGTTGCGCTGGAAACCGCAATAAAGCGAATAAATTAATGTTAATGGGGAAATTATAATTATGCATTCCAATAAACTGTTTGTTACGTTTACTGCTACTGCATTTATAATTTTGCTCAATATCAGTTTTGCTGCCGCGCAAAATAGTTCTGAATCTATGCATGGAAATATGCATGGAAATATGAATGAAAATATGCACCACGAACAAATGCCAACATTGCCGGGGCAAGGTGCGTTTGGCGCGCTGGCGGAAATAATAGCCATATTAGAAGCAGACCCTAATACCGACTGGGCAAAAGTAAATATAGGCGCACTACGCGCACATCTGGTTGATATGAACCTGCTGATAATTGATACCGACATAAACAGTAAAAATATTGATGGCGGATTGGAAATTACAATTAACGCCAAAGGGCGTGCGCTAAAGGCCGTTCATTCCATGGTGCCGGCGCACGCGCCGATGATTAACGGTCTTAATGGTTGGAATGCCAAAGCAGAGACAACCACCAGCGGGGCAAAGCTAACCGTTAGTTCATCCGATGCGAAAGAAACCCTGCACATTCGCGCCCTTGGTTTTTATGGTCTTATGGTTTCCGGTAGCCATCATCAGGCCCACCATCTGGGCCTTGCCCGTGGCGAAGCGGTGCACGGGGAATAATCAATTTCTTTTACAAGAACCCTTCGCCGCCCTCATCGGGGTCGGGCATATCAAGGCCGTTTTCCTCATTAAACAGGTCGTCCATATAAGAAAATTCTTTACGCAAGCCACGGCGTGATAAAAGCTTTCTTTGGGCCGGTTCGGGAAAATCGGTAAACATTATGTGACCGCGCTCAATCAAAATATCGATTAAATCTTCCAAAACACGAACGATGCCAAGATCGGATTCAATCAATTCGGCCTGAGCTTTGGATTCGGGGCTGTCTTTTTGTAAGAATTCGGTCAATTGCGCATCATGGGCGGCAACCATTTCCGCACCTTCGACGTGTTCGCTCAACACGGCAATGATGCGCCCATCGGCGTTGCGCAATACATATGGCATATTGATTTCCCCCATTAATATCTAATTGCGGTTAGTTTAGACCCATAGCCCGACCAATGAAAGTGCCTAAAAGCGGGCAATGCCAACCAGACCGTCTTTCCCCACTTCAAGGGTGAAGTCTTCAACTTTTTTGCTGGTTTGCGACTGGTTAACAACATTTGAGGCGCGAACGGTTCGGGGTTGGTTAACCTTGATGTGGCTTTCATCAAGCGCCAAAAGCGCCGCGGGGAAAGTGGCGTTTTCAAATTTTTCACCCGGCCACCTTAGGGCGGTAAAATAAAAATTACCCTCATGACAGGCCGCAATTGTCCAGAAAAACCCTTTAGATGAAATATGCAACCCCACCGCTGGCGGGCCAAACACACCATCGTTTTCCATTGCTGCGGTCAGTTTAATTATTTCATCTGATGAAATAATTTTTTCTTTTTTCAACCCGCGCCATGGATTTAACAAATCGGTACCGCTGGCAACCGAAATATCGCTTAAATCGGGTGCGTTAATTACGCGAACGGAAAAATTATTTTCTTTGCCGCCCACTTGGTATATTCGCAACTGTTCGGTGTATATGCCGTTATATACCAAACGATAATTTTCACCCGCACCAGCGGTGCAGTTAGGGCGCATATCATCACCGTTAATATAAGAAAACCATGAAAGTTTTCGCATGATAGGGTCATCATCAACCCCCGGAACGGCAGCGCACGAAGAAATAGCCATTGCCCCAACAATGCCAAACAAGATTTTATAAATATTGGCTTTCATTTTTTAATCAGTTTCAATGATTTCAAAATCATGGGTAATGGTTGCGGTCTTGCCCAGCATCGCCACCGCTGAACAATATTTATCAGCGGAAAGCGAAACAGCCCTTTCTACCCTTGTGGGATCAATGCCCTTTCCTTTAACTAAAAAGTGCATATGTATTTTTGTAAACACCTTAGGAACAGTTTGGGCGCGTTCGGCGGTTATTTCGACCAGGCATTCATCAACTTGTTGGCGTGATTTTTTTAAAATTCCAACTACATCAAACGATGTGCATCCGCCCATGCCCAATAAAACCATTTCCATCGGACGAAAACCTTTGTTTTCACCGCCACTTTCTGGCGCGCCGTCCATTATGACCTTGTGCCCGCTGTCGGCCGTTGCTTCAAAAGCTACGCCACCAATCCATTTTACCTGCGCCTTCATTGCTGTGCCCCGCATCCCCTTTGACAATTTTTTTGTTACTTTTTTTAAGGAAGATCAAGCAATACCACTTCTGCGCCTTCGGGGGCATCTATTATTATGCGGTCTTCGTCTTCAATCTGCACCCCGGCACGTTCCGGTACGATTAAGCCATTAATCGCTATTTCTCCCCTTGCCGGAACAAGATACATCATCCTGCCCGGTTCGGTTGAATATTCAACATTTGCGCCGACATCTAAATTGGCGCGATAAAAAGCGGCGTCTTGATGAATGAATAATGCGCCTTTGCCTTCGTCTTTTTTGCGCCCCGATACAAGCAGGCGAAAAGCATCATCGGTTGCGGTTGAAACCTTGGCCGCATCCCATCTGGGGGCGTGCCCTGCCCTGTCTGGTTCCACCCATATCTGAAACAGGGTCAAGGTTTCTTCGTCTTCGTTATATTCCGAATGGCGAATGCCGGTTCCGGCGCTCATCACCTGCACTTCACCGGCGCTGGTTTTTCCACGGTTGCCCAGACTGTCTTCATGGGTTATGGCACCAGTACGAACATAAGTAATTATTTCCATGTCGCGGTGGGGGTGCATGGGAAAGCCGCTGTTGCCTTTGATTGCATCATCGTTCCATACACGTAAATGGCCGAAGCCCATGCGCGCCGGGTCATAATAATCGGCAAAGCTGAAATGGTGCCTGGCATTAAGCCAGCCATGGTTCGCGTGACCAAGTTTTTCAAGTGGTATAACTTTTATCATCTTATTTTCCGTGCTTTTCCCGTATATATGATCAGGCTTATATATCTTAAAGTGTCAATAATATTTAAAAAAATGCTTTTAGACGCCCAAATAGATCCCATATTACAAAAGTAGCCAATGCGCGAATGCCTTGGTTGAGCCTGCGCGCAAACTAGTTAGGTTAAATATGGTCTCACAGACATCAGATAACAATGATTTTCCTATTTTTGTTGATCCGGGAGAGGTTGATTTAAACCTGCCAATTCCACTGGGTGATCGCGAATACTGCGGTAACTTGGACATTAAAATTGGGCGTGATGGAACTTGGTATTATAATTCCAAACCGATTAAACAACAAGAATTGGCATGTCTATTTTCAAACATGCTTATGCTTGGTAGTGATGGCCATTATTGGTTGGTTTCCCCCACCGAGATAGGGCGCATATCTGTTGCCGACGCACCGTTCGTTGCGATTGAAATAGTAATGGCGGGAGAAGGCGAAAAGCAGACCATAAAACTAATAACCAAAACCGAACAGCAGGTCGAGATTTCAACAAAAAACCCTTTTTATTTAAAGCCAAACCCGGCAATTCAAAATCTTGCTCCATATGTTAAGATGGAAAACAATATGGATGTTCTGATACGAGATGACATATTTTCACAATTGTTAAAATTATGTGTCACAACAGTATTGGATAATAATCCAGTCAAAGGATTTTGGAGCGCGGGGGCGTTTTTTCCGGTTGGTGATACGGTCCCCCACGAATAACTGATGGACCTTAAATGGGTTTTACAGCGCTTAAGAGATGCGGAAACTACCGCCCCATCAATTACGCCCGAAAATAATTTCGCCATTGGCCGCGGCGATTTTGATTTAAATCCGGAAATAAAAAGCGAGCTTATAACCGATATGCGCTCAGGCGTTGCGTTGCGCCCGGCTGCGGTTATGGTTGGGCTGTTAGAACGGGCAAATGGATTGCACGTTTTATTAACCCAGCGCACGGATGACCTTGAACACCATCCCGGACAAATAAGTTTTCCCGGCGGCCATATTGACGATGGCGATATTGACGCCACCGCCGCAGCCATTCGCGAAACCTTTGAAGAAACCGGAATTGGGCGGGAAAACATAAATGTTATTGGCAGACTAGATACCTACATAACCCGCACCGGATTTTCGATCGTTCCGGTTATTGGACATATTTTTGGCTCGTTTGATTTGCACCCCGATCCCAAAGAAGTGGCCGAGATTTTTGAAGTGCCCTTAGCGCATTTTATGGACCCAACCAACCACCAGCTTTTGGAAAGAAATTTTGAAGGCAATATCAGAAAATTTTACGCCATGCCTTATGGGGATTATTATATATGGGGCGCCACCGCTGGAATGCTGTTTAATCTATACGAGGTTCTGGCGATTGAGAAAAAAGGCATATAATGCTAAAGCTTATACGTGAGCGGAAACGATCAATAAAGGGCAATTAATGATACGTATTATTTTTACATATGTTTTACCGCTGGTTCTACCTAGCATTTTATATTTTATATGGATGGGTTGGGTCAGGCGCAAAATAGACGCGGCCAAACGCGCCGGCGAAGACGTTGAGCACCTGGAAATAAAAACCCCGTGGATAAGGTTGGTCCTGGCTGGCGTTTTGTTAATGGCCATAGGCCTTGGCGTAATTGCAACCGTTGGCGGTTCGCCTGCTGGTTCTAGCTACCAACCACCACGATTTGAAGACGGTAAAATTGTGCCGGGCGAAATGACACCGAAATAAAGCTAATTTTCAATATTTGCACACTTAATATTTAGCGGATTTAACCCAGTGGACCCCACCGGAAAAATACCACCCCAACCGTGGATGAAAACGCCACAAACCCGCGAGCTTATGGCCGCACTTAAAGCAGGCGGTATTGAGGTACGCTTTATTGGTGGGTGCGTGCGCGATTCAATACTAAAGCGCCCGGTAAAAGACATAGATTTAGCCACCCCCAGCGACCCCCAAGCGGTGATAAAGGTTCTTGAACAAGCGGGAATAAAAGCCATACCCACAGGGATTGCCCATGGAACCATAACTGCGGTTATAAAAAAACATCATTTTGAAATAACCACCCTTCGCATTGACGTCAAAACCGACGGCAGAAGGGCGACCGTTAAATTTACCGATGACTGGACCCAAGATGCGGCACGGCGTGATTTTACCATCAACACAATGTCGGCTAACGATGAAGGTGATATTTTTGACCCTTACGATGGGTTAAACGATTTAGCCAAAGGCAGAATACGCTTTGTCGGCGAAGCCGAAAGCCGCATCAACGAAGATGTGCTAAGGATGCTTAGATTTTTTCGTTTTTATGCCCAGTACGGCAGGCCGCCCATAGACAACGAGGCAATGATAGCTTGTCGCAAGCTGAGCCATAGATTGGTAGAGCTTTCGGGTGAACGCATAAGGGGCGAACTTTTCCGTATTTTAATGGCCCCCAATACCGCAGACATTATTGCCTTGATGCGTTCGGAAAAAATACTTGAACACATACTTCCCGAAGCGGGCGACGTTGGCAGGTTGCGGGCATTGGCATGGTTGGTCGAGCGCGGCATAATAATGGGTGAAATTGAAACCGACCCCGTTCGCAGACTGGCGGCATTGATAAAACCCAGAACAAACAAAGAAGAAATAAAAAATATTTGTTCGCGACTTAAATTTTCAAAACGTGAAAGCGATCATCTTTTGGCAATTGCTTGCGCAGAAAATGCTGGTGATGCGCCGCCCATAAACGGTTTGTCTGGCGAGCAAGACATCCGCAGCGCATGTTATATGCTGGGCAAAGATATAGTTATGGATAAAGCCTTGATTGAATGGGCGGGCGAGATTTCCATCACCCCACACCAAAAACCGGGCGTAACGGAAAAATGGAAAAATGTTTTATCCGCAATTGCTGCCTGGCAGGTGGTTCGCTTCCCCCTAAAAGGGCGCCATGGCCTTGATTTGGGGTTAAACCCCGGCCCCGAACTGGGGGACGCTTTAAAAAAAGTGGAACGGTGGTGGATGGATCAAGACTTTCGCCCAGATCTTAATGCCTGCCTAGAGCGCCTGCGCGGTGAGATTGCCCCCAGCAGTGATCATCCATCAACTATCTGAAGTAAAATAATTTATTCATGGTTACGACATTATTTGCCAAAAACAACTGCCCCCCATATGGGTAGATACACCCCCACCACATAAGTAGTAGCAAATACAATTTTTCTTTGTATAGTTATGGTTACTTCAAATAATAATAAGAATGCCCCAACATAACGCATATTACATGAATATTACTTAAATATTATATACTAATTAACTAATATTACTTTCGCGGTACCGGGGTTGTTTGACAGGGGAGCATCGACCGTATGGTCAAGAACAACCCAAGGAAAAGGCCAATTCCATGGATCCGTCTAAGCATGGTTGTTGTGCTGGTGGGCGCAATAATCGTTATTGCGGCGCAGATACTTGATCAAAAGCTTCACTACACCAGCACCGATGTAGTACCGGGACCTATAGTTCCGGGAACCCAGTACCCGGATGAAGCCTTCACCGGCATCGATGTCCCCCAGCCAATAGATTTTTCCCATAAAATCCATGCCGGCGATAACGAGATTAACTGCATGTTCTGTCATACCTACGCAAGGCGTTCCAAGGTTTCTGGCATACCGCCCCTTTCCAAATGCATGGGCTGCCACACGGTAATCGCAACCGAAAAACCGGAAATTCAAAAGCTAACCGCCATGTGGGAAAAAGGCGAAAGCCCACAATGGAACAAGGTTCATGACCTGCCGGATTTTGTTCACTTTACCCACCAACGTCACCTGAAGCGTTTTTTGTTTGATAACCAAGAACTAGACGTTTCGGACGCCAAGCGTGTTTGTTCCATGTGTCATGGCGATATTGCCGAAATGACCGTGGCTAAAAAGTCGCGCCCGCTAACCATGGGCTTTTGTATTCGCTGTCACGAGGCCAACGAAGGCCCGTCAGACTGCACCAAGTGTCACAAGTAGAATCTGGAGAAAGAAAAAACCATGAACCAGAGCAAACTTGATCGCAGACAATTCCTCAAAGGTCTTGGCCTTGGTGGTGCGGGTGTGGCCTTGGCCGGGTGCGACCTGCCATCATACGTTACGCTTGAACAAGGTGAAGAAAATGTAATTTCCTATCTGGCGCCGAATGAATACGTTATTCCCGGTGTTGGTGTATGGTATGCGTCAACCTGCGTGGGGTGTTCTGCTGGTTGCGGGATACATGGCCGGGTGCGCGAAGGGCGGGTTTTAAAACTGGAAGGCAACCCTGATTCCGGCGTCAACATGGGACGCCTTTGCCAAATGGGCCAAGCCGCCCTGCAGCACCATTTTAACCCTGATCGCATAGCCAACCCAATGGTGCGCAAAAACGGTGCATTGGTTGAAGCAAGCTGGGATGAAGCGATTGCGCTAATAAATGAAAAAAGCAAATCAGGCAAAGCCGCATGGGTAACCGGCACCATTAGCGGCCATCAAAGAGTAATGGCCCAAACCCATCTTGGGGCAATTGGCGGGTCTAGGCATTACGCCGTTGAACAAATTAATGCCAATGTCTGGAAAACGGCGTGCAAAGATATTATCAATGACCCCAACCCCGAGATACACCTTGAAAAAGCCAAGGTTATTTTCTCGTTAGGCGCTGATTTCCTGGGCACGTTTATTTCGCCCGTTCATTTTGCCGCAAGCTACGCTGAATTTCGCACCCCACCGCGCGGCACGCTTATTCAGGCCGAGCCCGCCATGTCGTTAACCGGTGGCAACGCAGATCACTGGGTTGGAATAAAACCCGGAAGTGAAACCGCGCTGGCCCTAGGCGTGGCAAATGCACTTATGAATAACCACGGCGTTGCGGGCAATGGTATTTCAAACGCAACAAAAACGCTTATCAATAAACACGACCCCGAAACAGTGGCGGGCATTTGCGCTGTGCCGGTTGGCAGAATTGAAAAAATTGCCGCATCACTGGCGGCAAACAGCCCTAGCCTTGTTTTGGCTGGCGGAAGTGCCACAGGCAATGCAAACGGTTATTCGGCAGCGGCAGCGGCATTGATGTTAAACCAGATGCTAGGCAACATCGGAACTACCATTACCGCCGGGCGTGAACTTGCCTATCCGCAACTAGACTTGGTTGAAGGTAACAGCGCCAACCTAAAAGATTTGGCAATTGATGCCAACGAGGGCAAAATTGATGTTTTGTTTGTATCCGGCGCAAACCCGCTTTTCCTTGCGCCCAAATCGCTAAAAATGCTTGAAGGCTGGAACAAGGTCGGATTTAAAGTTGTTCTTTCTTCCATGCTTGACGAAACGGCCGAAGCGGCAGACGTGGTATTGCCGTTGGCATCGTCGTTGGAAGATTGGGGAAGCCACATTCCTTCATACGCCAAGGGAACAAGAAATCTTGCCCTGCAACAGCCGTTAATGGAGCCGGTTTTCCCCAATACCCGCGGCTTCGGTGATGTTGTTTTGGCGCTGGCCAAAGACGCGGGCGCGCCGGGACTGGATGATTATGATGATTATTACGGCTACCTGCGCAGCGCCATAAGCGCGCTGAAAAAAACCGACAGCGAAAAAGAATGGAACGGGTTCTTGATGGCGGGGCAAACCCAAATACCATCACTTGGGCGGAAACTTTCTTATAGTGACGGCAAAATAACACCAACGATGAATGATTCTGATGATGGCAACCTAACCTTAATTGCCAGCGCCAGAATGGGTATGTGGGATGGGCGGGGCGCCAACCTTCCGTGGTTACAAGAATCACCTGACCAAATTTCCAAAGTAGTGTGGGATTCATGGGCAGAACTTCACCCCAAAACTGCCAAGTCACTTGGTATTAAAGATGGTGATTACATAAATATAAAATCTGCCAGCGGTGAAGTAACCACCCGCGCCTTTATTTATAAAGGCATTCATCCCGGTGCCATCGCCGTTCCTATTGGGCGCGGCCATAGTGCGCTTGGGCGTTACGCCAAAGATAACGGGGTAAACCCGCTTTCTATTCTTAATGGCGCAAGCGATAGCAAGACCGGTGAAATTGCCACCACTGCCACCAAGGTTAGTGTGAAAAGTGCGGGCAAAAACAAACAAATGGCCAAGCTGATGGAAATTGATCGTCAACACGGGCGCAAACTTGTTGCAACCATAAGCGCCGATAAACAGCGCAGAACTGAAGGAGGGGCCTAATACATGTCATCTCTATTCGGAAATATATTAAAAGGCTGGACCGATTACACCAAAGGCATCGAAGAAGGTGGCCATCACGAATATGAACATATGTGGGGCATGGTTATCGATCTTGATAAATGCACCGGATGCAATGCCTGTTCGGTGGCGTGCTATGCAGAAAACAACATAGCTACCGTGGGTGAAGAAAAATACGTTGCCCGCCAATCAATGCAATGGCTGCGGGTTGAAAGATATTTTGATGAACCCGATATTGACCCCGGCGCAATAGATGATGAAAACGCCATGCAAGAACGCGGTGCATCATTTTTGCCGATGATGTGCCAACAATGTAATGCGGCAACTTGCGAGCCGGTTTGCCCGGTGGCGGCAACTTATCATACGCCCGATGGCCTTAACGCGCAGATTTATAACCGTTGTATCGGTTCGCGTTATTGCGCCAACAACTGCCCCTATCGTTTGCGGGTGTTTAATTTTTATTCTTATACCGATGAAAACGGCGCATGGCCCGAACCGATGAAGCAACAGCTAAACCCGGATATTAGCGTGCGTGAAAAAGGCGTCATGGAAAAATGCACATTCTGCATCCAGCGCATTAATGCCGCCAAAGACAAGGCAAAAATGGAAAATCGTCAGGTCACCGAAGGTGAAGTAAAAACCGCTTGCCAGCAAACCTGCCCGACCCAGGCAATTATGTTTGGCGATCTGCTAAACCCCGAAAGCAAGGTTACCCAAGCATGGGTGCGCCAGCAAATAAAGCTGGGCAAGTATAAACAAGACAGGGAAAACCCGACTTTGCGGGGATATCGCATATTTGAAGAACTAAATACCGACCCTTCGGTCCTTTACCTTGAACGTGTGCGGGAGGAATAAACCATGAGCGAAGCCGCACTTAAACATTTAAGCGAAACCCAAACAAAAGATATTGATGAAAATATCGCTTGGGCCAAAATCAACCGGGACGTTTTGCGTTCAATGGAAAATCCGCGCCGCGGCTATTGGATTGCGATGGCAATTTCTGTGGCCCTGTTTAGCGTGATGATTTATGCCGAGGTTTATCAATATATTTACGGCATGGGCCCGGCCCTGCTTAACACCTCGCATATGTGGGATTTATATATTTCCACCTTCGTTTTCTGGATCGGGATGAGCCATTCCGGCACCCTTCTTTCGGCTATTTTGCACTTGGTTCATGCCGATTGGCGCAAGCCCATATACCGCTTTGCCGAAGCCATGACCACGTTTTCACTTATGACCGCGGGCATATTCCCGGTCATTCATTTAGGAAGGGTATGGAACTTTTATTGGGTTATGCCTTATATGACCGATCGCGGTATTTGGCCCAATTTCCGCTCACCCCTAATTTGGGATGCGTTTGCCATCACCACTTACCTAACGTCATCGGTTTTGTTTCTGTATATCGGCATGATACCCGATTTGGCGATTTGCCGCGACAACACAACCGGCTGGCGCAAAAAACTTTATACCTGGCTATCGCTCGGCTGGCACGGTGATGACAGGCAATGGCGCAATTTCCGCATTACCTACCTTATGATTGCGTGTTTCCTTATTCCGCTGGCGGTTTCGGTTCATTCAATTGTTTCGATGGATTTTGCCATGGCTATTATGCCAGGCTGGCACGTTACGACCTTCCCGCCATATTTTGTTGCCGGTGCGCTTTATTCCGGCTGTGCCGCCATTATTACGCTGTTTATTTTGCTCAGGTATTTTTTCAAATTTGAAGAATACATGACGTTCCCCATTTTGGATAAGGTCTGCAAGCTGACATTTGTTATCGCCATGGTTTGGTCTTATCTAAACTTGGTTGAGTTTGCTTCCGTTTGGTACGGCCATGACATCCCATCCAAAGAAGTTCTGTTAGCAAAAGCCTATGGCCCCTATGCACCGTTCTTCTGGGGCATGATTGCGTTTGGCATGTTTTTACCATTTGCGCTTTTGTCTAAATGGGTCAGGCGCAACATGAAGTTATTGTTTGTTGTATCGGTATTACTAAACGTTGGTATGTGGCTGGAACGCTGGATGATCGTAACCCCTACCCTGTCCATGTCATACCATCCGTGGGGCTGGAACATAATGTGGCCCGGCTGGGTTGAATGGGCAATGGTCGGCGGTAGCTTTGGCTGGTTTGGAATGCTGTTCCTTATTTTCGTAAAAGTATTTCCTTGTGTTTCCATGTATGAAGTCAAGGAAATGGTCTTTCATCGCAAACGCACAATTTATGAAGACGTTGATGAAATGATGGTTCTGCACAAAGGTGCACCCACGGCCGTTGAAGCCGGCTCGACAAAAAATGGGGGGTCTTGAAATGGCAAATCATACAGCACCAACCCACCGCATATTCGGACTGTTCGCAGATTTTGAACAAGCATTTGAAGTAATAGCCGGTATCCGCCGTTACGAAGTTCCGGGAATTACGGTTGATGATGTTCGTATAAAATCACCAATTGAACATCCCGAAATTGAAGACGTGCTGGGCGAACGCCCAACCAACATTCCAAAATTTGCCTTCGTCGGCGGATTGTTCGGTCTTATATTCGGGTTCTTCTTTCTTGCCGGTGCGCAAGCCAACTTTACCGTGCAACCCCAAGGCGGCAAGCCGGTGATAACCATTCCATCAAACCTGGTGTTGGCATATGAAATGCTAATTTTGTTTGGTGTTTTGGCGACCCTTATCGGTTTTATTATCGGTGCCAGATTGATGCGCAAACGCGGTCCATTTTATGACCATGCGGTTAGTCTTGATCAAATTGGCATTGTGGTTGAACGGGTTGATGACACCCAACGCCAACAGGTTCGCGATCTTTTTGCTAAGCACCGGGTAATTGATATTTTTGAGGAGAACGCACAATGAAATCTCCTTTTAAATATTTGATTTATTCGTTTGTCGGCTTTGGCGCAGTTTTGCTATTGCCGCATAACGCCCACGCGTGGCCGTGGTCAAAAGATATGGTCAATCAGGTATCAATAAAGCCGCAGGAAAAAACCACGCCTTACCCATCGCGCTCGGTTCCCGTAACCGGTATTCCAACCGAATATACGGACCGCGAAGCGACCGATGGAATTGCCAACCCCATAGCGCCAACGCAACAATCCTTTACCCAAGGGCGTGTGCTTTTTAGAATTTATTGCGGTGGTTGCCACGGGCTTACGGGGCGCGGCGAAAGCCCGGTTGCGGAAAAAATTGGCGCGCCGGATTTAACCGATCCAGATTTCATGGAAGATTTTACCGATGGATGGATTTTTGGAACCATAACTTTTGGTAGCGCGATTATGCCGCCCTATGGTCAGGCCGGTGACATGAACGGGGAACTGCGCGGATCAAACGACCTGTCGGTGGAAGAGCGCTGGCATGTGGTAAATTATGTAAAACACCAACTGGCAAAAGATGCCGCCATGGCCCAAGCCATGCCTGCGCCAAAGGGGGAATGAGAAAATGGAAGATTTTGGCAGCTGGTCCGTACTGACAACTAATTTTCTTATCGTTCTTTACTTGGCGCTTTCCGGAGCCTTGTTTCCGGTTATTTTGCATCTTGCCGGGGGCAAATGGCGCGTGCAAATACGTTTTCTTTCCGGTGCCGTTACATCGCTGTTTCCCATAGCGTTTATTTTGCTTTTAATTTTATTGCTAAACGGGGAAATGACTTTCCCTTGGCTTAAAAATGCGCACGCCGAAGAAGCGCACTTACCGGGATGGCACAATTATTCATTTCTTGTGGCCCGTCAGATTATCGGTTTTTTGATTGTTGCCGGTCTTTCGGTCGCGGCCATAAGGTGCCAGTACGTTTCCGAAGCAGATAGAGAAAAACATCGCCCTAAAATGTTTGGCAAGCTAGCGGTGATAATGCCGTTTGCTTACATAATTTATGGCACCATGATTGCGTGGGATTTTGAAATGACGCTAGAGCCGGGTTGGCACAGCGCATCATATGGTGCGTACCAACTGCAAAGTGCCTTTCATGGTTTTTTGGGATTTTTTGTCTTAATGTTGTTTATTTTGGACCGTTCCGGCCGCTTGACCCGTGTATTTGATCCTAAAATTTACAATTACTTGGCGCAGTTCATTTTAGCCATGAGCATCATGTGGGTTTATTTTTATTTCACCCAGTACCTAATCATGTGGTACGGGCGCCTGCCAACCGATATGGAGCGTTACTGGCGCATGATTGACGAGGGCTATATGTTGCTGGGCATGACCTTCCTTGTTTTGAAATTTTTCATACCCTTTAGCTTGTTCTTGTTTAAAAGAATGCGCCACAGCCCAAGCGTTATAATGATGGTTGGTTTTTGCGTTATTTTAGGAACATGGATTGAACGTTATGTCTGGGTGTCGGGGTCTTCGCCATCACAATATTATCATATCCCGCTTTCCAATACTTTCGACATTGCAGTAACCGCGGGCATAATTGCGATTTCAGCGTTGGCGCTAATTTGGACTTTGATGCACTGGTGGCTTATTCGCCACGATTGATAATTTAATTATTTGCGCTTTGGCGCAACGCTTCGCCCAGCACCATTGCGCCCGCGATAGCAACGTTTAGTGACCTTGCGTTGCCCGACATTGGTATAATCAGCCTTGCGTCCACGCTTTGATGGACAAAGTCCGGCACCCCGGAACTTTCCGACCCCAGCAAAATTGTGTCATCAATGGAAAATTCAAAATCCGTGTAAGGGGTATTTGCCCCGGTGGTAAGCAAAACCAACCTGCCGGGGGCCGTTTCCCGGCTGGCCATGAACGTCTGCCACGAATTGTGGCGTTCGACATGGGCCATATTCAGGTAATCCATGCCCGCACGTTTAAGGTGTTTATCCGATAGCACGAACCCCAGAGGCTCTATCAAATCCACCCCCACACCAAGGCAGGCCGCAGTGCGGATGATGGTTCCTGCGTTTTGGGGGATATCCGGTTGGAATAAGGCTATTTTCATGTATTTGACGCCAGTTAATTATCAATTATTTGTTTATTTATAATCAGTTATGCCGTGATAAATATATTAGTAAAATATAATATTTTCACTTTTCCCTGCCACAATAATGTTTTATACCAACAAACACCGAAGTATGCCCCATTGTGTATGGTGTTGAATTAGGCTAAATCAACGGCAAATTGACTAGCCTGGAACAGGCCTTGACGGTACCCTTCGGGGGCTTTATG
This sequence comes from Rhodospirillaceae bacterium, assembly GCA_029881835.1. Taxonomy (GTDB): domain Bacteria; phylum Pseudomonadota; class Alphaproteobacteria; order Rhodospirillales; family Magnetovibrionaceae; genus DAOVVL01. Next base: position 2,797 of record JAOULV010000001.1, on the reverse strand, counting down.
TGGCCAATACCATCAAAGTTATAGCCCATAAACCAGCGGCCAAGTAATTAATGCAGAAAGGCAGCAAAATGTCTGACAATTCCAATACCGCCCCCGCAGGCGCAACAGCCGAACAAATTGCCGATGAAATAGAAAGCGCGCCAAGGCGTGACTTTTTGCTTATGTCAACCACCGCATTAGGTGTTGCCGGTGTGGGTATGGCGATGTGGCCTTTTATTCATTCAATCAACCCCGCCAAAGACGTTTTGGCCTTGGCGTCAACCGATGTTGATCTTTCAGCGATTGAGGTCGGCCAAGCAGTAACCGTTATGTGGCGCGGCAAACCTGTGTTTATTCGTCATCGTACCGAAGAAGAAATTGCTGCGGCTAATGAAGTTAGCCTTGATGAGCTACGCGACAAACAGACAGACAGCGAACGGGTACAAAAACCTGAATGGCTTGTCGCTGTTGGCGTTTGCACCCATCTTGGTTGCATTCCATCAGGGCAAAAACTTGGTGACAAAAAAGGCGACTTTGGCGGTTGGTTCTGCCCCTGCCACGGATCGCACTACGATTCATCCGGACGGGTTCGCAAAGGCCCGGCGCCATTTAATCTGGCGATCCCGGAATACACATTCACCGATGAAACATCCATTGTGATAGGTTGAGATAAACAATGAAACGTATGCAAACCAACAATCGTTTACTGATGTGGATTGACGAACGTCTTCCTATTTTCAGCTATTCAGATGAAAACCTTGTTTCTTATCCGACGCCAAAAAACCTGAATTACTGGTGGAACTATGGCTCCATTGCCGGGATCGTTCTGGTTATTATGATTGTTACCGGCATTTTCCTTGCCATGAACTATCAACCCCATACCGATGTTGCTTTCCAAAGCGTTGAGCGCATTGTCCGTGACGTGAATTATGGCTGGTTGCTTCGCAACCTGCATATGAACGGTGCTTCCATGTTCTTTATCGTGGTCTATATTCATATGTTCCGTGGGCTATATTTTGGTTCATACAAAGCCCCGCGGGAACTGCTGTGGATGATTGGCGTTACCATTTATGTTGTAATGATGGCGACCGCGTTTATGGGTTATGTGCTTCCTTGGGGACAAATGAGCTTCTGGGGCGCTACCGTTATTACCAACCTGTTTTCCGCTCTTCCGGTTATCGGCGAATATATCGTTGTGTGGATTTGGGGCGGTTTTTCGGTTGATGCGCCGACCATCAACCGGTTCTTTGTTTGGCATTATTTGTTACCGGCGGTTATCCTCGGTCTGGTTGTGGTTCATATGTGGGCGCTACACATTCATAAATCCAACAACCCGCTGGGAATTGAAATCAAAAGCCCGGCCGACATGATGCCGTTTCATCCGTTTTACACCATCAAGGATTTGTTCGGACTTGGCATTTTCTTCATGTTCTTTTCGTTCTTTGTTTTCTTTGCCCCGGACTTCCTTGGCCACCCGGATAACTACATCCCGGCCAACCCAATGGTTACCCCGCCGCACATTGTGCCGGAATGGTACTTCTTGCCGTTTTACGCGATTCTAAGGGCGATCCCGGATAAATTGGGCGGCGTACTTGCCATGGCCGCAGGGATATTGGTTTTGTATGTCCTGCCGTGGCTGGATACCTCAAAAGTTCGTTCGGCGACCTATCGCCCGATTTACAAACAATTGTTCTGGATTTTTGTTGCCAACGCACTGTTCCTTGGCTGGCTTGGACAAAAACCGGCTGAAGGCGCTTACCTGATAATGGGTCGCCTTTCGACCGCTTATTATTTCCTATTTTTCCTTGTCTTGCCGCTGGTTGGCAGATTTGAAAAACCAAAACAATTGCCTGTTAGCATATTCGAAGAAGTGGCTAAAAAATGCCGCACCAAGGAGGATTAAGCCAATGCGCAACCGTAATATAATAATTAGCGCTGTGTTGGTGGCATCCTTTGCTTTTTTTATGGCACCTGGCAAAACCATGGCCGCAGAGAGCGAGGCAGAACCGCTGCCCGACTACAAATGGGGCTATGAGGGAATTTTTGGCAGCTTCGACCATGCCCAATTAAAACGCGGTGCCAGCATTTATTTTGGGGTTTGTGCCGGATGCCATTCCATTGAAATGGTCTATTACCGCAATTTATTGGATATCGGCTTTAGCGAGGACGAGGCTAAATCCATAGCTTCCGAATACGAAGTAGAAGACGGCCCCAACGATGAAGGTGAAATGTTTTTGCGTCCGGCACGCTTGTCAGACCGAATTGTAAAACCGTTTGCCAACGAAAAGGCCGCACGCTCTGCCAACGGCGGCGCATTCCCGCCTGACCTTTCGGTTATCACCAAAGCCCGAGCTGGTGGCGCCAATTATATATATGGCTTGATGACCGGATATATGGAAGAAGCCCCCGAAGGCTTTGAATTGTCCGAAGGCACCTACTACAACAAATATTTCCCCGGACACCAAATATTTATGGCCCAGCCATTGTTTGATGAAGCGGTGGAATATGAAGATGGCACCGAAGCAACGCTTGACCAGCACGCCAAAGACATTGCCGGTTTCTTGGCTTGGGCATCAAACCCCGAACTGGAAGAAAGAAAGCGTTTGGGGGTAAAGGTAATGTTGTATCTGATGATCCTTACCGCCATGTTCTATGTGTTAAAACGCCGCATCTGGAACCGCATATGCCTGGATGAATACACCCATGGCCCCTATGTGGAAAAATTTGAAACGGAAATTAACAAGAACAAGCGTCCTAACTAGTTTGGATTGGCTGTAGTAATAAAAACCCCCGTCATTTTGGCGGGGGTTTTATTTTT
>JAOULV010000085.1 GCA_029881835.1 Rhodospirillaceae bacterium | reverse complement strand
TAGAAGGCTGTTGCTCTATCCAGTTGAGCTACGGGCGCATTGCATTTGGGCAAATGGGTGTGTTTATCTTATGCGGTTAAAAGCGAAGCGGTCGGAATAAGACTTTTTTATAAGCTTGGCTTCGTGCGGTTTTATAACATCGGCATCAATGGCATTTGTGCGCGCAAAAGATACGGCTTCATCCATGGTGTCAAAACGCATTTTAACCTGTTGGCGGGTATCGCCCGAACCAACCCACCCCATCAATGCATCGGGCGACAGGGCATCGCTGGGTTCAAATTCAAGAACCCATTTTCCGGTTTTGGCTTTGCCCGATTGCATTGCGGTTTTGGCTGGCCGGTAAATACGTGCGCGTGGCATTATTGCTCCCAATTACATATCCAATATGGAAATTATTATTCCATACTACTCCGATGTTTCCCTGACCATATCTTTGGGCGGGCGCATAAACCACATTTGATAGATGCTGGTAATCCACATAAAGGCAAAGCTAAACGCCATAAACATACCGCCAATATAAACCACCCAGGCAAACCCGGGGTGAATTTTGGTCAAATACCATGACATGATATCAAGGATGATGGCCAAAAACGGTATTCCGACAACCAGGCACTTAACCCAAACCGGGCGGATCAACGCATGGGTAAACATGAAGCCCATGATAAAGAAAATAAAGGTAATGCCGAAAAGGTGAATATGCGAAACGCGCACCAGCGTGTAAACGCTAACCCCGGTATCAACCTTGATAAGGTCTTCGATAACGCTGTAATCTGTAAGATTGGGCAAATGCGGGTTAGAGCCATCATGGCAGGCAACGCAATTGTCTTCTAAAATTGGCTGGATTGTTTCGACGTATTTTTCTTCATTGGCACCTTGGTGAACCCACAACGAAACAATGCCCGCATCTTCGGGGTCAATGTTATCTGACATGGGGCCCTTAATCGCCGCTTCAAGGCGCGATTCGGTTCGCGTTCCGCTATAGGCAATAACCAGATCTTGCACCGAAAGCCCCGGGCTGCCATCACGCGCGGCATGGGAAACGTAGGTTTGGATCATCGCAAATATATAAGCCAGGCCCAACACAAGCAGTGTCCCGGTAAACAGCACCCGCATGCTGGGCGGGTATTCACTGTAATGAAAATACATACGATGGACTGGTATCATTTGAAGGCTCCTAACCTTGTGTTTTTTGAATGCTTTCTGAACGTTTTCTGGCAATTGATCTAAATCAGGGAAATGCTTACGGCAAGGTGCCCATAATATATGTACCCATTTTAATCAAATGTGCCTGTGTTGATACAAAAATAATCTATATAAAGCCATATATATTAGTTAACGATAGTATATCAAATGTATTATATTGTGGTAAAATAAAACCCAACATATGGTCTTAAAAATAAAAAGGAGGATGCAATGAAGCAAGCATCTAAACGCCTACCCCCCGTTTTACTGACAGTTTTCTTGGGCGTTTTTGCCCTTGGCGCATGGGTACCCACCAGCGCCAGCGCCGATAACGCAACCTTTAGCGAGAAAGTTTTACCCATTCTCACCAAGCATTGTTCCGAATGCCACGCCAAGGGTGGCGCGGGCGAGCAAGCCAGCGGCCTTGACCTGACAAGCTACGAAGGTGTCATGAAAGGCACCACGCATGGGCCCATTATTGTGCCGGGCGATGCATTTCTCAGTAACATCATGGTGCTGATCGAAGGTCGCGCCGGACCGGAACTTAAAATGCCACACGGTCGCAAAGATTTAACCAGATGGGAAAAAACGTTGCTCCGTCGCTGGATCAATCGTGGAGCCCAGAACAACTAAGCCAATTAATTAAATGTAATTAAATGGCACCATGCGCGGGGGTGGTTGATTTATGACTGCGGCAAAATCACTTATATTGATTGCCCACGATAGTATGTCCGACCAGCTGGTTAAGCTGATAAAAACCAATCGCGAGGTCTTTGAATCATATCGCCTGCTGTCGACCAAAGAAACCGGCGATATAATTGAAAAAGAGCTTGGGCTTGAGGTTTCCTGCCTTCATTCCATCACCCAAGGGGCCGAGGTTCACTTGGCCGGGCTTGTCTGCACTACCGGTGTTATCAGGGCTGTTTTCTTTATTCGCGACCCCCATTTGCCAACCGGGGGCGCTCAGCCGGATATCACGCCATTTTACCGGGTTTGCGATATGAATAAAATACCGCTGGCGACCAACATAGTCGCCGGGGCGGCGCTGGCCCATTGGCTCGCCCGAAAGGGAAAAGCCGACGAATGAATTATTTTTCACTAATATGTATTTTTTTGACTTAGGTCAAAGCCTTAGGGCCTTGCCATATTAAAGTTAGGTACAAGTTTAATTGGTAATGCCCACATTTGAAACTGGGAGAAATCAGATGAAAAACCTACTTTTAACCACCGTTATGGGTGCATTTGCACTAGCCATGGCATCGGCCCCGACCATCGCCTCTGCCGATGAAGACGCTGAAAAGCTGTTCAAAAAAAGATGCGCCGCCTGCCATTCTGCCGAAGCGGGTAAACATTTAAGCGGCCCATCATTGGCCGGAATTATGGGCCGCAAAGCAGGTTCAACCGACTTTACTAAATACACCGGCTTAAAAGGTTCCTCTGTTGTTTGGGATGAAAACAATCTTGATGAATTTTTAGCTGATCCTAAAAAATTCGTCGGTGAAAAAACCATGGCATACAAATTAAAAAAAGAAGACGAACGCAAAGCTATTATTGAATACCTTAAGTCGCTTTAATAATGGCGTCGCAAGACTGTTAACGGCCAGTTTTGCAAAAATCTAACTGGGGGAAGAATGGCTATGAAAGAACCAAGCCCTAAAGCCCATTTTGTACGTTTAGCAGGCGTTTTGGGTGTTGCCTTTGTAGTTTTTTTAACACTCAAAGCCATTCTTGTTCCTAGCAGTTGGGATTATGATAATTGGTATCGTGGCGATGCGCTGGAACTTAACGCCAGCTACGAGCTTGCCTATGGCGGCAATGATTCTTGTGTTGCCTGCCATCAAGACACAATGGATGAGTTTTCCCAAGCCAAACACCAACAGCTATCGTGTGAATCGTGCCATGGCGCGCTTGCCGACCATGTTAAAGATGGTGTCAAAATAGCCGATGCCCACATGGATGATGAATCCAGATGGCAATGCCTAAATTGCCACGAAGCACGGGTTAACAAACCCAAAGACTTCCCCCAATTCGATAAAATAACAATAAACGAACACAAAGAGCTGGACGATGAAATGCTTTGCATTGCATGTCACAGCCCGCATGACCCGACACCTTGATTATTTGAAGGCAAAAAACTTGAAAACTTAAGCGACAAAATCCAGAGGCGACAAAATGCCAGAAATCGAAACCCACGATACAAAAAATCTGATCATCAAAGAGCGCTCAACCGAGCCGGATTCTAGGCGAGAGTTTCTACAGCATCTTCTGGCGGGAACAGCCACCGCCACTGTTCTTATGGTTTTTGGCCCCGGCGTTAATGCGCGAAGCAAATATACCAACCCTGCCGATGGGCCGGAACACCAGTATGCTTACGTTATTGATATCAACAAATGTATCGGTTGCGGAAATTGTGTGCGCGCGTGCAAACGTGAAAACAGCGTGCCGGAAGATTACTTTCGCACCTGGGTTGAACGCTACGTGGTAAATGCCGATGGGGTTTATGTTGACTCGCCCAAAGGCGCGCTTGAAGGGTTTGAAAAACTAAACAAACGCTTTCGCGAAAATATAAAAATCAGCCGAACCGTTCCTAAAATGTGCAACCACTGCCACAACCCGCCGTGTATTCAGGTTTGCCCGGTAGGCGCAACCTTCAAGGCACCGGAAGGGTTTGTTCTGGTTGATGAAGATTACTGCATGGGTTGTGGTTACTGTGTTCAGGCCTGCCCCTACGCCGCGCGCTTCATTAACCCGGTTGAACATAAATCCGACAAATGCACATGGTGCTATCACCGGGTGCAAAAAGGCCTGCTTCCCGCCTGTGTTACCGTTTGCCCACAAAAAGCAAGGCTTTTTGGTGATTTGAACGACGCCGAAAGCGAGGTATCCAAAATATTCGAAGCCGATCAGTGGATGGTTTTAAAACCTGAAATGCACACCGATCCGACCTGTTTTTACATTGGTATGCCAAGGGAGGTTGTGTGATGGAACAGCTTGGATTGCCGGGCGATACGCTGGTAAATTATATTTTCCCCAACAACGCCCACGTTACATGGTCGATTATGATTGTTATTTACCCCTACATTACCGGCTTGGTGGCAGGTGCTTTTGTGCTGTCGTCAATGTATCACGTTTTTGGGGTTAAAGAGTTCAAACCAATTGCCAACTTTGCCTTGGTTGCGGCGTTTAGTTTCGGCATGTTTGCGGCCGTGCCGTTATTGTTTCACCTTGGCCAACCGCAACGGTTTTATCAAATATACATGACACCGCACACAACTTCGGCGATGAGCATTTTTGGATATGTTTATTCAAGCTATCTGGTTTTGTTGATGATAGAAATTTGGGTTATCTACCGCAAAGTGTTCATAGAAAAAGCCAACGAAGCCACCGGACGCATGCGCAATTTCTGGTGGGTGTTGTGTTTGGGCATAACAACCTACAACCCTGAATCGGCAAAGTTTGATAAACAGTTTGCCAAGTTTCTGGCCGGCATCGGCATTCCCTGGGCTTGCCTGTTGCATGGCTATGTCGGATTTGTGTTTGGCTCGGTCAAGGCGGTTGCATGGTGGGCAACGCCGCTGCAGCCGTTTATTTTCCTTTCTTCGGCCATCGTCAGTGGTGTGGCGATGATGTTTATGATGTATAGCTTCATTATGTGGCGTCGCGGCCGGGGGTATGACTACGTCATGGTCAAAAAATTCATCATTACATTGTGGATGGCATTTATTCTCGACTATGCGCTGGAAGTTCTGGAAATAACATTTGTTAGCTACGAACAAGGTGCACATTGGGCGGTTATCAAACCACTGCTGCTTGGCCCTTTGTATGAATCTTACGTTCTTGGGCAAATGGGTTTCTTGTCACTGGGGCCGATATTGGTTTTGGGAATTGCCTCGCTTTTGGATATCAAGGACAAAGCCCTGCTCTATCTTGGCAACCTTGGCAGCTTGATGTTGGTGCTGCAGGTTTTGGTGATGCGCTTTAACGTGGTGGTCGGCGGGCAGTTGATATCCAAATCCGAACGCGGCTTTGTTGATTATGAGTTTGAATTCTTCGCCAAAGAAGGTTTGTTAACGGCTACGACAATTTTCATTATGCCGTTTGTAACTTATTACATAATCAGCCGCTTCATTCCGATATTCGAAGGCAAAAGCATCGACACGGAACCAAAAAGACTGCACTGATTTTGCCTGAATTGGTTTTTAGTGTGTTTGGGAAAAAATGGTCGGGGAGACATGATTCGAACATGCGACCCTCTGGTCCCAAACCAGATGCGCTACCAGGCTGCGCCACTCCCCGACGTGGCGAAAACTAAGCTGTTGGCAGGTTTTTGGCAACCCCATCTAACGTATTGTTATTATTTAATGTTTTTCATTTCTCAGGGAAAAACTGTCGCCAACATTTATTCCCAGCCTTTTTGCGGTGCCGCCCGGTACCTCTAGGACATAACGAATTGGTTCGGGTGACGTTACCACATCTTCCGACTGGGGCGTGGTATTGGCGGCGATAAATGTTATTTGGCGGTTTTCATCGGCAAATAACATATCTAACGACACAAACGTATTTTTCATCCACATGGTGCCCGGACGAAGATGGCCAAAATCAAAAACCATGGCGTAATCGGCTGGGATTTCCTTGCGAAACATCAGGCCAAAAGAATGCTGTTCGGGGCTAAGTGCCAATTCGCCATTAAAACAATGAATTTTACCGGAAGCATTTATTTCAATTTTGGCCGGGGCAAAATCAACCTGTTGGCCCCGTTCAATGGTTGCGGCCTCGGCTTGGCTAACCACCGAAAGATAGAACCAGACAAACATGAACAGCACCGCAAATACTGCGGCGAAAACAAGCGCAAATCTAAACCCGAATCCCTTCATGATTTTTAAATAATACCCCGACATACGTTAAAGTGTGTGCATTTACCACGCCATGCGGTATATTGAAAAATAGTATTATATATCAATATGATAAGGTTATTTTAACAGAACATTTTAAGTAAAATATAATCTTTCTTGTCTCTTTGGCACGACGTACCTATTGTCGACACAATGGTCAGTAAGAGTAGGCTTTTGGGGCGTAACTCATTGTGTTTGAGCAATAATTAACAGGAGACACACTCTTTGCTGCATGGGATCTCTCTTGGGCTTGCGATGGCCGTTTTATGGATGGCGCTATCGGGATATTTTGAACCGCTAATGCTGGGGTTTGGCGCTTTTTCCATTGCGCTAACGCTATACATTGCCCATCGCATGGATGTGATT
>JAOULV010000084.1 GCA_029881835.1 Rhodospirillaceae bacterium | reverse complement strand
CGCCAAGCCTGACAATTTCATCAGAGAAAACTTTGGTGTAGGTCGGTATGTTTGATTTTTCTTTTTCTTCAGGCGCGCCCGTAACCACATCAAAACGCCCAACCCCATGAAATTTATCGGGCGATTGTTCGGCCGGTTCGTAACCGTGACCTTTTTGGGTAACAACGTGCACCAACACCGGGCCCATACCGTCATCATCGCGAATATTTTTCAAAACAGGTAACAAGTGATCAATGTTGTGCCCATCAATGGGTCCAACATAATAAATACCCATTTCTTCAAACAAAGTACCGCCGGTTACAAGACCGCGAGCGTATTCTTCGGCTCGCCGGGCAGCCTCTTCCAGGCGGCGGGGTAATTTTTGCGAAAGCTGTTTGGCGAAATCACGGGCTTGGCGATAAGGTTTTGATGAAATAAGCCTTGAAAGATAAGCGCTCATGGCACCAACCGGGGGCGCAATGGACATATCATTGTCATTAAGGATGATAATAAGACGTGAATCTTGTGAGCCGGCATGGTTCATGGCTTCGTAAACCATGCCTGCGCTCATTGCGCCATCACCGATTACCGCAATAACGTTGTTTATGCCACCTTCAAGGTCGCGTGCAACCGCCATACCAAGACCAGCAGAAATTGATGTTGAGCTATGGCCCGCACCAAAGGAATCAAACTCGCTCTCCGCCCTATTGGTGAAACCGGAAATGCCACCGCCTTGGCGCAGGGTGCGCATTTTGTTGCGCCTGCCAGTTAATATTTTGTGGGGATAACACTGGTGGCCAACATCCCAGATTAATCTGTCATCTGGCGTATTAAAAACATGATGAAGCGCGACGGTTAATTCCACCACCCCAAGCGATGCCCCAAGATGCCCGCCGGTAATAGAAACAGTGCGAACCGTTTCGTTGCGAAGCTCGGTTGCAAGCGATTTAATTTCGTCCGTGCTCATGGAGCGGATATCGGCAATACTGGAAATTGAATCCAGAATTGGGGTGCCTTGTTCCAGTTCCATTGTTTTTGCCTCTGCACACTTCAGTGTTGGTTGATAGCCGCACCCAAGGTTTTGTCGTGGGATTTGGGATTTATGCTAAATACCAGATTATTGATTCTTAAAGAGGTTTTTAAACCCCAAAATGGATCAGGACAACCGTTCAACCACAAAATTGGCCAAATCCCTTAAAGGTTCGGCCTTTTTTTCATATATTGCAAGGTGTTCCACCGCTTGGGCCGAAAGCGCTCTGGCCTGCTCACGCGCCCCTTCGGCACCCAGCATGGTTACAAAGCTGGCTTTTCCTTGGGTTTGGTCTTTGCCGGTCTTTTTGCCAACGGTTTCTTCATCGCCTTCATAATCAAGCAAATCATCAACTATCTGGAATGCCAACCCGACATCATGGGCATAGCCGTGCAGCATGTGCCGGGCATGCTCTGATGCCTTGCCTAAAATGCATCCGGCCAAACACGAGACGTCTATCAACGCGCCGGTTTTCATGCGCTGTAATCTGGCAACCTCGCTCATGTCAAAATTGTGTTCATGCGCTACTAAATCAAGCATTTGCCCGCCGACCATTCCTTTGGGTCCAGCCGCACGGGCCAGTGCATCAACCAGTTCAATTCTAATGGATGCGTCTTGATGGGTTTTTTCATCGGCCAAAACTTCAAACGCTAACGCCTGCAGGGCATCACCCGCCAGTATGGCTGTGGCTTCATCGTATTTTATATGGCAGGTCTTTATCCCACGGCGCAAATCATCATCATCCATTGATGGTAAGTCATCGTGAATAAGCGAATAACAATGGATCATTTCAATTGCCGCCGCCGTGCGTTCGGCACTTTCTTTTGCCACCCCAAATAATGCTGCTGAATGAATGGTCAAAAACGGGCGAATGCGTTTTCCCCCACCAAGGGTTGAATAGCGCACTGCCTCCATCAATCGGCCTTCGGGACCATTTGGTTTTGGCAACAGCTTGTCCAGCATAGCGTCAACCCCGGCACCGGTTTTTTTCAACTGGGCAACAAAGGCATCGCTGCTTGATTTATTTTTTTTAGGCACCCTTAATCGAACTCCGCCGGTTCGGCGGTTGGCCCACCTTTGCCGTCTGGGATAATTTTTTCAATTCTTGCTTCTGCTTCTTTTAGTTTTTGTTCGCAGTGGTGTTTTAGATGCGTTCCGCGCTCAAACGCCTTTATCGCGCTTTCAAGCTCTCCCGAACCATCCTCAAGATCGCGAACTATATTTTCTAGTTCGCCTAACGCCTCCTCAAAACTAAGGGCTTTGATGTCGGCTGGTATTTCGGGTTTTTTGTCGCTCTGTTTGCTGGCCTTGGCCATTTCCTCAATTCCTCAAATTCAGTTTCAGTGTAAATTATGTCCATTGCTATACATAAAGCAAGACATCAACCCGCATTCATAAGACATTTTACATGGACCCCAACGGATGCGGCCAGTGCGTCAAGGTCATAGCCACCTTCAAGTATTGATACCACCCGGCCTTTAGCGGAAATATCGGCTATCGCCATCAACTGTTCGGTTATCCACTTAAAATCATCCTCAACCAAATTAAGGCCTGCCAGCGGGTCATCGGCATGGGCGTCAAAGCCGGCAGATATAATCAGCAAATCGGGGGCAAAATCTTTTAGGCCGGAACGAATAAAACCAAAGGCATCGCGAAAGTCTTCGCCACTGCCACCGGGAGGGATTGTCGCGTTTAAGATATTGCCAAATGCACCGCGCTCGCGCTCCGACCCGCTACCGGGATAACAGGGCGATTGGTGGGTTGAGGCATAAAGCATATTTTCATCATCCCAAAACGCGCTTTGGGTTCCGTTGCCATGATGAACATCAAAATCCATTACCGCTACGCGCTCAATCCCATCTAATTGACGGGCATGGTATGCGGCGATGGCCGCGTTATTAAAAAGACAAAACCCCATAGCCTTATCGCGTTCGGCGTGATGGCCGGGCGGGCGCATGGCAACAAAGGCGTTATCGGCATCGCCCGCTACAACCGCATCAACAGCCGCAACCGCGCCACCCACCGCATAAATCGCCGCTTCACCGCTTTGCGGTGAAGCTACGGTGTCACCATCAAGATTGGCGTGACCGGTTTTTGGAATGGAAGAAAAAACCGACTGGATGTAATCATCGTCATGCACACGCTTTATGTCCCAAACCGAACCACGCGGGGCTTCGCCGCGAATAAGGTTTTCATATTCGGGTTTTTCAAGCTCAGCCAAGATCGCTCGCAATCTGGCGATGCTTTCCGGGTGTCCGGGCCCGGTATCGTGCGCAAGCGATGATGGATGGGTAATAAAAAGTGTGCTCATGGCTATCGGTTATGCACCTAGATTAAGGGATAAGTTTTCAATTTATTTTTCAATATACAGTTTTAACCCCCATTCCATCCATATGAAAGGGTGCCAATTTTGACTATCTCAATTGAAATAACCCCAATTCGGCCCTAAGATACCCCACAACCCAAAAGAGGTTTTTCAATGCGAGCCGAGATTTTTCAAAATAAACTTAAAAATATATTCATCGCAATTTTGGTGACGATTTTTGCCGTGGGCACAAATAATGCCCTTGCCCAAGAAAAAAACAGCAACAAAGACCGCGGCGCAACCGTAAGCGTTGATGATGTACGCCTGGAAACGGCACGCCAAAGCGTGCCGGTAATCGGCAGGTTGGTTTCGGCGCAATCGGGCGTGGTTTCGGTGGTGGTAAAGGGCCCTGTTTTAAAAATTATTGCTAGGGTTGGCGATAAGGTAAACAAGGGTGACCAAATCGCATTACTGCATAGCGATAGCGTAAAATGGTCACGCGCCCTGGCGGCAGCCGAAACCGAAGCGGCCAAAGCCAGAACCAAAATCGCCCGCGCCCAAGTTGAGCTTCGCCGTCAGGAATTAAAAAGGCTGGAAGAGCTAAAAACATCTTCCGCATTTAGCCCCGCCAGATTTGACGATGCCCGTCAAGAATTAGTAAAAGCCGAAGGTGCATCAGCCGAGGCCGACGCCCAGCTAATTCGCGCCCACGCCAATTTGAAACTTGCCGAAATTGATTTAGCCAACACAACCATACGTGCGCCATACGCTGGCGTAATAACCAAGGTCCACACCGAAAGCGGGAGCTACCTTGCGGTCGGCCAGCCGGTGGTAAGCATGATTAGCGATATTGATATGGAAATAGAAGCATCCGTTCCAACAGATCGTATTGGCGGGCTTTTAGCAGGAACCGAAATACCCTTTCGCATTGGAAATACAATAAAAGGAATTAGTGCGGTTCGCGCCGTTGTTCCGGAAGAAAACCCCCAGACCCGCACCCGCGAAGTCCGCTTCACGCCTTTGGATGATGCGGTGCTTAAAAACACCGCCGCCAACCAAAGTGTAACATTAGAAATTCCGGCAGGCGCGGTTCGCGAGGTAATTTCCGTTCACAAGGATGCGGTTTTAAACCGCGGCGGCAAGCAAGTAGTGTTTGTGGCTGTGGAAGGAAAAGCAAAAATGCAGCCTGTGTCGCTGGGCGAAGCGATTGGCCAACGCTTTATTGTCATTGGTGGGCTTCAGCCGGGTGATCGTGTGGTTGTGCGTGGCAATGAACGCCTGCGCCCGGAACAAGACATAAATATAAAGGCAGTCGGAGAATGAACCTAATCCGTAGCGCAATAGATCGGCCCATCGCCGTAATTGCGGCGGTACTGATGATTGTAATGTTTGGTTTGCTGGCATTGCAAACCATCCCCATTCAATTAACCCCGGATATCAGAAAGCCGGTTCTTTCAGTAAGAACTAATTGGCCCGGTGCCGCCCCTGCCGAAATAGAACGCGAAGTCATTAACCGCCAAGAAGACGTATTAAAGGGTCTTGAAGGCCTAGATTCCATGTCAAGCCGTTCTGGGCAAGGTAGCGGCAACATAACGCTGGAATTTTCCCTTGATCAGGATATGGACAAAGCCTTGGTGCTGGTTTCCAACAGGCTGGAGCGCATTACCGGATACCCCGATGAAGTGGACAAACCAACCCTTAGAACCCATGACAGCGAAGACCGGCCAATTGCGTGGTTCACCCTTAAACGCTTGCCCGGAAATGAGCGCGACATTCACACTTACGGTGATTTTATTGAAAACGTAGTGCAAGACCGAATTGAACGGGTTCAGGGAATTGCCGGATTAAATGTTTATGGCGGAATGAAACGTGAAATGCGTGTGGTGGTTGACCCAGAACGCATGGCGCGCTTTGGCCTTACGGTTCCGGTCGTGGTTAACGCCATTCGCGCCGCCAATTCATCTGCCAGCGCAGGAAATGTTGATGAAGGAAAGCGCCGATATGTGGTTAGAACCGAGGGCGAGCTTGCATCAATTGAACAGGTAGGCAACGTAGTGGTGCGCTCTATCAGCGATAGTGCGACCGGACAAATTTCACGCGTTACGGTTGGCGATATTGGCAAAATTGTTTACGGCTACCGCGAACCGACATCACGTATCCGCCGCCTGGGCGAACAAACCCTTATCATGAACGCTGTCGGTGATGCCGGGAAAAATGTGATTGTAACCATGGCTGGCGTACACAAGGCGCTTGAAGAGCTCAATTCCGGGCCGCTTAAAACAGAAGGTCTGGAGCTGATTCAGATGTACGACGAAACCGTTTACATCAATTCGGCAATTGATCTGGTCCAACAAAATATCTGGCTTGGCGGTTTGTTGGCCGGAATTGTTTTATTGCTATTTTTGCGTTCGGGTGCAGCCACAATAATTATTTCGATTGCCATTCCGGTTTCGGTCATCGGTGCATTTGTCGCGATGGCGGCAATGGGCAGGTCAATCAACGTAATTTCGCTAGCCGGTATTGCCTTTGCCGTTGGCATGGTGGTTGATGCGGCGATTGTAGTTTTGGAAAATATTTATCGTTTGCGCCAAGAAGGGCGTGAAGCCAGCGATGCCGCCTATAACGGGGCAAAACAGGTGTGGGGTGCGGTTTTGGTTTCGGCCCTTACTACCGTATTGGTCTTTGCCCCCATATTGGTAATGAACCTTGAGGTCGGACAGCTATTTCGTGATATCGCGGTTGCCATATCGGTTGCGGTGGTTCTTTCGTTGCTGGTGGCGGTTACGGTTATTCCGGCACTTTCCAACAGGCTTTTGCAAAAAATGCCAACAGCGGAAATCGGGGCGGCGAAAATTGACGCCTTGCAATCGCTCGATGCGTGGGCGGAAAAATTTACAGCCACAATAGTTTCATTTACCCACCGCATCGCCCACGACAAAAAACTGGCATTACGGGTGGTTGTGGGGATAACCGTATCTGCGGCCATAGTTACATGGGCGTTATTGCCCAAACTGGAATACCTGCCCGAAGGGAACCGCAACCTAATTATTGGTGCCATTTTACCGCCGCCGGGATACAACCTGCAAACCACCATTTCCATCGCCGAAGAAGTAGAGGCCGAGGTAAAAAAATACTGGGCATCTGAAACCGGGCCGGATGAGGC